>JAEDHZ010000132.1 GCA_016292705.1 Clostridiaceae bacterium | reverse complement strand
AAATCATCGTTTGGAGCAACAACATCAACGGTGTATAATACGCTTTCAGATGAATATATCGCACAACGTTCTGCGCTGGGACTTGGAAAGTATATTTCTCCCGATAAGCAGGTGGACGCTTCAACCTGTCTGTTCCCCGATTACACCTGGTTCATCAAGGGGTGCTCACACGGCTTCTATTCCGAAGATGAAAGGAATCTTATTCTGACCGTTATTGATGCAGACAGCCAGCTTTGCATTGACGATTTCAGTTGGACACAGTTTATTGTTTTTGATCATGAAAATCGTGTTTGTCAGCCTATGACCGAGGAAAACTGCCATAACGAAAACTGGAAAGCCGATGAAAAGCTTGAAAAGCCGCAGACCAAGGCCGAGCGTCTCATATCGTTCCTGCGCTCGTTGTTAAGCTGGTTTAAGACCTTGTTTCAAACGCTTGCTGAAAAGCGTGCCTGATACTTTCAAATTAATATGATATGCCCCGTTGTCGGAAAATCCGGCAACGGGGCGAGCTTTTTTGAGCGTAATTACTGTTTCAAAAACTTACCTTTCCTCTCGGAAATAGGTCAGACCAAGACTTGCAGGGGGCTGGTGCTCTTTTTTCTTTCTTGCGCTGACCGTAACAAGAACAACGATTGTAATAAGATACGGCAGCATTTTGATGATCTCCTTTGCAGCGGAGGAAAGGCCGGGAATGTATACGCAGATGATGTATAGACCGCCGAAAAGGAAGGAACTGAGGATTGCTGATTTCGGCTTCCAGAGTGCGAAAATAACGATTGCAATTGCAAGCCAGCCTCTGTCACCGAAACCGTCGTTTGTCCATGCACCGGCTGTGTAGTCCATAACAAAGTAAAGACCGCCGAGACCTGCGATTGCTCCTCCGATGATTGTTGAAAGATACTTGTAACGGGTAACATTGATTCCGGCTGCGTCTGCTGTTGCCGGATTCTCGCCGATTGAACGAAGATTCAGACCGACTCTTGTTTTGTTGAGAACAAAGGAAGAAACAAACGCAATTATGATTGCAAGATAGGCAAGAAAGCCGAAAGAAAGGAAAGTGCTTCCGAAAAGACCGAGGCTGTCCGCAAAGGGGAGCTTTGTTTTATATGCGAGTCCGGTGTTGATGAGGGAGATTGAACCGCTTTCGCCGAAGAAGCTCAGAAGTGAGCCGCCGAAGAAGTTTCCGACGCCAACGCCGAAGGTTGTCAGAGCAAGTCCGGTAACATTCTGGTTAGCCTTGAGGGTAATGGTGAGAAAGCAGTAAATGAATGACATCAGCGCCGAGCCGATTATTGAGGACAGAAGCGGAATGATAATGCAGAGGAAAGCTGAAGTTTCGGCAACATTGTGTTCATAGAGATATCCGCCGATGATGCCGGAAATTCCGCCGATATACATTATTCCGGGAATTCCGAGGTTGAGGTTTCCGCTTTTTTCAGTGATAATTTCGCCGGTTGCGCCGAAAAGCAGGGGAATACCCTGAATGATTGCAGCATTGATGAAAGAGGCAATTGTTGTCAGCATTTATTTTCCCTCCTTGTGCTTCGAGTGTGTGCTCTTGATTTCATAATTGATAAAGAACTCGCAGCCGATGATGAAGAAGATGATAACACCTGTGAGGATATCTGCAACGCTTTCGTTGAGGCGGAAATTCGTTGCAATTTCGCCTGCGCCCCTCTGGAGGAAAACTATGAGGAAAGAGGTGAGTATCATAAGGATGGGATTGAATTTTGCAAGCCAGGATACCATTATGGCTGTGAAGCCGTTTCCTCCGGCAAGAGTTTTGGAAATGGTGTGGTTTGTTCCGGAAACAAGAAGGAAGCCGGCAAGACCGCAAACTGCACCGGAAAGAACCATTGTTCTGACGATGACCTTTTTAACATTGATTCCGATGTAGCGTGCAGTGTTTTCGCTCTCGCCAACAACGGAAAGCTCATAGCCGTGCTTACTGTATTTGAGATAAACAAACATCAGCACTGTAACAACGGCAACAACAAGAATATTGAAAAGATATTTCTTTCCGAAAAGATCGGGTATCCAACCTGCCGAGGTGGAGGAATTGATAACACCCATAACACTGGAACCGCTCGGTACCCAGACCATGATTGCAAAGGAAACAAGCTGAATTGCAATGTAGTTCATCATGAGGGTGAAAAGGCTTTCATTCGTGTTCCATTTCGCTTTGAAGTAAGCAGGGATAACGCCCCAGATAACACCGCCGAGAATTGAAGCGACAAACATGATTGCAATGAGCAGGATGTTCGGAAGTCTGTCGCCGATATAGAACATGCAAGCAGCACTCGCAAGACCGCCGACAAGAACCTGACCTTCAGCGCCGAGGTTCCAGAAGCGCATTTTGAACGCCGGAGTAACGGCGAGCGCAATGCAGAGAAGAATTGACATATTCTGGAGAAGAATCCATACCTTTCGCTTTGTTCCGAAGCTTCCGGAAAACATTGAAGCGTAAACTTCAATCGGATTCTGCTTTGTCAGCAGAACGATAATCAGCGCACAGACAACGAGCGAGGAAAGGATCGCAATGCCTCTGATGAGCCATGCTTTCCACCAGACCATTGAGTTGCGCTTTGCAATGTGGAAAAGAGGCTCTCTGACTTTTTCTTCGTTTTTCTTACTCATCCTTTTCGCCTCCCTGCTGTGTTTTTGTCATAAGAAGACCAAGCTCATTTTTGTTGGCGGTTTTTCCGTCAACAATGCCGGTAACTCTGCCTGAACCGATAACCATTATGCGGTCGCAAAGCTCAACAAGAACATCAAGGTCTTCGCCGACGAAAATGACGGCAACGCCGTTCTTTTTCTGCTCGTTGAGCAGGTTATAAATGAGATATGAGGAGTTGATGTCAAGACCGCGGACCGGATAGGCAGCCATAAGAACTGTGGGAGCTGCTGCAATTTCCCGGCCGACAAGAACCTTTTGAACATTACCGCCGGAAAGTCTTCTGACCGGTGTTGTTGCTCCCGGGGTGACAACCTCAAGGTCGTTGATAATTCTTTGAGCAAGTGATTTCGGCTGCTTGCGCTCAAGGAAAAGGGACTTTCCCTTTCTGTAGGAACGCAGCATCATGTTGTCGATGATATCCATGTTGCCGACAAGACCCATTCCGAGTCTGTCTTCGGGAACAAAGGAAAGGCGGACGCCGAGCTCCCTTATCTGGAGGGGAGTTTTGTCCCGTAGGTTTTCCGTTGTGCCCGTTTTCGGATTGTTATATTTTATCTCGCCGGATTCAAGGTGCTGGAGACCTGCAATAGCTTCAAGCAATTCGCGCTGACCGCTTCCGGCAATTCCCGCAATACCGAGGATTTCTCCGCCCTTTGCGGTGAAAGAGATGTCATCAAGAACCTTGACGCCGTCACGGTTCTTGCAGTTGATGTGTTCAACAACAAGTCTGTCCTGCGGATTATCCGGCTCGCTGCGTTCAATGTTGAGGCTGACCTTTTTTCCGACCATCATTTCTGTGAGCTCATCTTCATTCGTTTCGCTTGTGTTGACCGTGCCGATAAATTCACCTTTTCTGAGTACGGAGACTCTGTCAGAAAGTGAAAGAACCTCATGGAGCTTATGGGTAATAATAACAATTGCTTTTCCGTCGTCACGCATACGGCGCAGAACGGTAAAGAGCTTTTGCGTTTCCTGCGGAGTGAGAACTGCTGTCGGCTCGTCAAGGATGAGAATGTTCGCTCCCCGATAAAGAACTTTGATGATTTCAACGGTCTGCTTTTCGGAAACGGACATTTCATATATTTTCTTCATCGGATCAATGTCAAAGCCATATTTTGCGCTGATTTCGGCAACACGGGCGGAAACCTGCCTGATGTTATACTTCCCGCTTTCCTTGAGACCGAGAACAATGTTTTCCGCAGCGGTGAAGATGTCAACAAGCTTGAAGTGCTGGTGAATCATTCCGATTTTGTGGTCGAAAGCATCCTTGGGGGAGCGGATAACAACTTCCTTTCCGTCAATGAAGATCTGACCTTCATCCGGAAAATAGATTCCCGAAATCATGTTCATCAGTGTTGTTTTTCCGCTTCCGTTTTCGCCGAGCAGAGAAAGGATTTCGCCGTTTTTAACAGTCAGATTAACATGCTGGTTTGCCTTGATTGAACCGAAAGTTTTGCTGATGTTTTTCAATTCGATTGCCGGTGTTTCCAACGTCTTCATACCTCCAGTGTCTTCATTTTTTTCAAAACAAAACAAAAACATCAATTTGTCTTCTTTTCAAAAAAACGAAAATCGGGCGAAGCGAAAGCCTCGCCCGGATATTCATTTTTGCAAATGATTATTTCTCGCTGATGCCGTCAATGTACATGATGTCAAAGTACGGAGCACTTCTCATACCGTCAACATCTGACTCGCAGAAGACGCCGTCCTTAACAACTTCGGTATCCTTTTCGAACTTCTCGTCGGGGATAACATCAGCCTTATAGGAATCAAGCTTCTTTCCGTCAACGGTGAAGGTGTCAATGTCATAAACATTGAGTTCGCCCTTTTCAAGCTTAGCCATAGCTTCGTCGATAGCTGCCTGAGTGCCTTCAGCTGCAACCTTTTCGTTGAGCTTTGTGAGCTGAACTGAACCGGTTGCAAGGGTGCCGCACCAATCTGCGGGGATTTCTTCGCTCTTTGCAACAGCGTTGATGATAAGTTCATAGTACGGAGACCAATTGATCTTTGAGGAGATGAGAGCGGTGTTCGGACCCATTGAGGAGGTGTCAATGTTATATGCAACATTGGGAACACTATTCTCTTCGCAAGCCTTCGGAGCGCCTTCTGAGTCAGCGTGCTGGCTGATGAGAACGCAACCGTCCTTGATGAGGCTGAGAGCAGCTTCACGCTCAAGAGCGATGTCGAACCAGGAGTTGGTGTAGGTAACCTTCATTGTTGCGCTTTCGCAAACTGAACGGGCGCCAAGGAAGAAAGAGGTGAGGCCGGAAACAACTTCTGCATAGTTGAATGCGCCAACATAACCGATCTTAGCTTCGTCAGCTTTGATTTTTCCGTCCTTGATCATCTCGTTGAGCTTCATACCTGCAGCAATACCTGCAAGATAACGACCTTCATAGATAGCAGCAAAAGCATTGTG
>JAEDHZ010000131.1 GCA_016292705.1 Clostridiaceae bacterium | reverse complement strand
TAATTGATAAAGAGCCAACCTGTATCACTATCGGCTCAAAACACAAGGAATGTCTGGATTGCGGAAAAACGCTTAAAACAAAAGAACTTCTTGTTGACCCGGATGCAAACGGAGAACTTTCTGATTGGATAGTTGACACGGCTGCAACCTGCACTGCGTCCGGCAAAAAGCATAAAGAATGCACTGACTGCCACGAAATTCTTGAAAGGTCAGATATCAACAGAAAAGAACATACTCCTGCCGTTGTTGCCGGAAAGGCAGCAACCTGTGAAGAAACCGGTCTTACTGAGGGTAAACGCTGCTCAGTATGTAACGAAGTACTTGTTGCACAGGAAGTTGTTCCTGCAAAGGGTCACACCGAAGTTGTTGACGCTGCAGTAGCACCAACCTGCACAGAAACCGGTCTCACAGAAGGTAAACACTGCTCTGTATGTAACAAAGTACTTGTTGCACAGGAAACAATCCCTGCCAAGGAACACACTGACTCAAACAATGACGGAAACTGTGACACTTGCGGCATAAAACTCAGGGAGCTGACAATTGCGGAAAAAATCAAGGCATTCTTCCAGAAGATTATTGATTTCTTCAAAAAAATCTTCAAATAAGTCACCGTTTTATAAACACATTATTGAAAAAGCCGCACTCCTCAAAAACGGGGAGTGCGGCTTGAATATTCATTTGTTATTTCACAATGCTTTCGCCGGTCATTTCTTCGGGCTGGGGGATACCCATGATTTTGAGCATTGTGGGGGCAATGTCGCAGAGTTTTCCGCCTTCACGAAGCTCACATTCACGGTTGACAACAACAAACGGAACGGGGTTCGTTGTGTGTGCGGTGAATGCTGTTCCGTCCTCGTCAAGCATTTTGTCTGCATTGCCGTGGTCTGCGGTGATGAGCATTACGCCGCCGATTTCTTTCACTGCGTCCGCAACTCTTCCGACGCACTTGTCAACGGCCTCAACAGCGGCCTTTGCTGCTTCAAAAACGCCGGTGTGACCGACCATGTCGCAGTTTGCAAAATTGAGGATGATTGCGTCATATTTGCCTGACTTTACCGCTTCAACAACCTTGTCCGTAACTTCGTATGCGCTCATTTCCGGCTGCATATCGTAGGTGGCAACCTTTGGCGAAGCAACAAGGATTCTGTCCTCGCCCTCGAACTGCTTTTCAACGCCACCGTTGAAGAAGAAGGTGACATGAGCATACTTTTCGGTCTCCGCAATACGAAGCTGGGTAAGCCCAAGATTTGAAATGTATTCACCGAAGGTGTTTGTGAGCTTCTGTGGCTTGAAAGCAACATGAACATTTGGCATTGTTGCGTCATATTGAGTCATGCAGACATAGTAAAGCGGGAAAAAGCCGTTCTTCCTTTCAAAACCGGTGAATTCCTCGTCAACAAAGGTTCTTGTGATTTCCCTTGCTCTGTCCGGACGGAAGTTGAAGAAAACAACAGAGTCGTTGGCCTTTACCGTTGCGTTTTCAAGGCAGACGGTCGGAAGAACAAATTCGTCCGTGAGATACTTTCCGTCTCCGTCGATTGTTTCGTATGACTTTCTGATTGCTTCAACGGGGTCACAAGCCTTGATGCCCTCGCCGTAAACCATTGCGGCATAAGCCTTTGAAACCCTTTCCCAACGGTTGTCTCTGTCCATTGCGTAGTAGCGTCCCATAACAGAGGCAACCTTGCCGACGCCGATTTCGTTGAGTTTTGCAATCGTTTCGGCAACATAGTCCGCGCCGGAAGCCGGGGGAACATCTCTTCCGTCAAGGAAGCAGTGAACAAAGACCTTTTCAAGTCCCATTCTTTTTGCAAGCTCAACAATTGCATACATGTGGGTGTTGTGGCTGTGAACGCCGCCGTCACTCATGAGGCCCATGAGGTGAAGAGCGGAGCTGTTCTTCTTGCAGTTTTCCATTGCGCCGACAAGGGCTTCATTCTCAAAAAAGTCGCCGTCAGCGATGGACTTTGTGATTCTTGTGAGCTCCTGATAAACAACACGGCCTGCGCCGATGTTTGTGTGGCCAACCTCGCTGTTGCCCATCTGTCCGTCCGGAAGACCGACATCCATTCCTGAAGCGCCTATATAGGTCATCGGGCTTTCGCTCATCAGGCGGTCAAGGTTGGGAGTATCTGCAGCTGTGATGGCATTTCCGTAATCGGACGGGTTTTTTCCGAAGCCGTCCATAATGCAAAGTAAAACAGTTTTTTTCATATTTTATTCTTGCCTTTCAAAGAATATCAATCTTTCAAAAAAGGGCTGCAAAGCAACCCTTTTTTTGTCTGATTCAGTTAATTATTTGCTTGCGGCTTTAACGATGACTGAGAAGTCCTGAGCCTTGAGTGAGGCACCGCCGATAAGACCGCCGTCAACATTGACCTTTGCAACAAGCTCATCAGCGTTCTTTGCGTTCATTGAGCCGCCGTACTGAACGGTAACGGTTTCAGCGAGTTCAGCGCCGTAAGCTTCGGCAATTGCCTCGCGGACAAAGCCGTTGCCCTCGTCAGCCTGGTCAGCTGTTGCGGTAACGCCGGTTCCGATTGCCCATACGGGTTCGTAGGCAATGATAACATTCTTGAGCTGTTCGGGCTTAACATTGGTGAGAGCCATCTTTGTCTGGAACTTGAGGAGGGTTTCGGTGTAACCAAGTTCTCTCTGCTCAAGAGTTTCGCCAACGCAGATGATAGCCTTGAGACCTGCATTGAGTGCTGCAAGGGAACGCAGGTTGACGGTCTGGTCAGTCTCACCGAAGTAGGTTCTTCTTTCGCTGTGGCCGATAACGACATATTCAACGCCTGCTTCCTTGAGCATATCGGTTGAAACCTCGCCGGTATATGCGCCCGATGCCTTAAAGTGAACATTTTCAGCACCAATTTTGATGTTTGAACCCTTGGCTGCTTCAACAGCGGCAGGAATGTCAATGTATGGAACGCAGAGAACAACTTCGCAGTCAGCGTCTGCAACAAGGGGCTTCATCTCGTTGATGAGAGCGGTGGTCTGGGCGGGGGTGTTGTTCATTTTCCAGTTGCCGGCAATGACTGCCTTGCGAAGTTCTTTTTTCATTTTGAAGACTCCTTTGCTTTATATGGTATAGATTATTTATCGTTGAGTGCTGCAACACCGGGAAGCTCCTTGCCCTCAAGGAATTCAAGCGAAGCACCGCCGCCGGTGGAGATGTGGCTCATCTTGTCGGCAAAACCGAGCTTTTCAATTGCTGCTGCGCTGTCGCCGCCGCCGATGATTGAAATTGCGTTGCTGTTTGCAATTGCGGTTGCAACACCGATTGTTCCGGATGCAAAGTGTTCCCATTCGGAAACGCCCATCGGTCCGTTCCAGATTACGGTGCCTGCGTCCTTAACGGCGTCTGCAAAGAGCTTAGTTGTCATCGGGCCGATGTCAAGACCCATCCAGCCATCGGGAATATCGTCTGAGTTAACGGTCATATATTCGGTGTCTTCCTTGTATTCCTTACCGACAATGTTGTCAACCGGGATAAGGAAATTGACACCCTTTTCCTTTGCGGCAGCAGTCATCTGCTTTGCAAGTTCAATCTTGTCTGTTTCGCAGATTGAAGTTCCGACTGAATGACCGAGAGCGGCAAAGAAGGTGTATGCCATACCGCCGCCGACGATGAGAGTGTCAACCTTGTTGAGGAGGTTTGTGATTACTCCGATCTTATCAGAAACCTTTGCACCGCCGAGGATTGCAACGAGGGGTCTCTTCGGGCTTTCAAGTGCACCGCCGATATACTGAAGCTCTTTCTGAATGAGATATCCGCAAACAGCGGGAAGATAATCGGCAACGCCGGTGGTGGAACTGTGTGCTCTGTGGGCTGAACCGAATGCGTCATTGACATAAACTTCAGCAAGGGAGGCAAGAGCCTTTGAAAATTCGGGATCATTCTTGGTTTCCTCAGCGTGGAAACGGACATTTTCAAGGAGAAGAACTTCGCCTTCCTTGAGGGAAGCGGCAAGTTCCTTTGCGCTTTCGCCAACAACATCCTTAGCCATCTTTACTTCAAGACCGAGAAGCTCGCCGAGTCTTTTTGCAACGGGAGCAAGCGAAAATTCGGGTTTGAATTCACCCTTGGGTCTGCCGAGGTGAGAGCAGAGGATAACCTTTGCTCCGTTGTCAAGCAGATACTTGATGGTCGGGAGTGAGGCAACGATTCTCTTGTCGCTGGTGATAACGCCGTTTTCCATTTTAACATTGAAATCGCAGCGGACGAGAACCTTTTTGCCCTTGACATCGATGTCTTCAACTGACTTTTTGTTCAATACGTTCATTTGGTTCTTTCCTTTCGTTTTATAAAATAGATAGTAATATCAGTAATTGTTTCCAATCAACAGACATTTTATAACAAGAGGGGATTTTTTTCAAGCCCTAAAGCAGAAATTTTCACAAAAAATGCAACAAATATTTGTGCAATTAATCAAACCAGCCTTTGAGCAGGTCGGCCATAGCGTTGTTTTGCGGCCGGTTTTCCTTTTCCTGCTTTTTCATATAGCTTAGAACATCGTATTTTCCTGCGCCGTCGGAGGCTTTGCGCTTGTTGAAATCGGAAAGCTTTTCTCTGTAGCCGCAAACGCAGGCGAAGATCCGCTTTTCTCCCTCGCCTCGCAGTTCAAGCTTTTTGTGGCATTCGGGACAGCGTGCATTCGTGGTTTGGGTCAATCCCTTGCGGTAGCCGCATTCCCTGTCCTGGCAAACCAGCATTTTGCCCTTTTTGCCGTTGACCTCAAGAAGATACTTTCCGCAGACCGGACACTTTTCCTTTGTTGCGTTGTCGTGCGTATATTGTGCATCGCTTGCAATAACCATCGAAACAAGCTTTGTTGAATAATCACGCATTTCTCCGATGAATTTTTTCATGCTTCCCGTGCCCCGGCTGATGTTCTGGAGCTGCTGTTCCCATTGTGCGGTGAGTTCGGCGCTTTTGAGGTCTGGCGGAACAATGCGGATGAGCTGCTTGCCTTTTGCTGTCGGGTGAATTTCCTTTCCGACACGCTCGATTGAAAAGTTATCAAAGAGCTTTTCAATGATGTCTGCTCTTGTTGCCGGAGTGCCGAGTCCGCTCGTGGTTTCAATGATAGCCTT
>JAEDHZ010000130.1 GCA_016292705.1 Clostridiaceae bacterium | reverse complement strand
TCAAAGGAAAGCGACGGCTTTGGGTCATTGAGTATGCTTATAACTCTCATATAAAATCTCCATGGAAGTATATTTTACTTCACAACTCCGGTCTTATCTTTCTGAATAACATCATGAGCACCGCCCTCAACAATGCTGGTTGCGGAAACAAGGGTGATTTTTGCCTTTTGCTGAAGTTCAGGAATGGAAAGAGCACCGCAGTTGCACATTGTTGATTTTACCTTTGAAAGTGAGATTGCAACATTATCCTTGAGGCTTCCGGCATACGGAACATAGGAGTCAACACCCTCCTCAAACGAGAGCTTCTTATCTCCGCCGAGGTCATATCGCTGCCAGTTTCTTGCACGGGCAGAGCCTTCTCCCCAATACTCTTTCATATATGTTCCGCCGATGCTGATTTTGTTTGTTGGACTTTCATCAAAGCGGGCAAAATATCTGCCGAGCATGACAAAGTCGGCGCCCATTGCAAGAGCGAGCGTAATATGGTGGTCATAAACAATTCCGCCGTCCGAACAAACGGGAACATAGACGCCTGTTTCTTCAAAATATTCATCTCTGGCCTTGCACACCTCAATGAGCGCAGTTGCCTGTCCCCTGCCGATACCCTTTGTTTCACGGGTAATACAGATTGAGCCGCCGCCGATACCGACCTTGACAAAATCTGCCCCGCAATCGGCAAGGAAACGGAATCCGTCGGCATCAACAACATTACCTGCACCGACCTTGACACTGTCGCCATAGCGTTCACGAATCCAAGCTATCGTGAACTTCTGCCAATCGGAAAAGCCCTCTGAAGAGTCAATGCAAAGAACATCTGCTCCGGCTTCAATGAGCGCCGGAACTCTCTGAGCATAGTCTCTTGTGTTGATTCCGGCACCGACAACATATCTTTTGTGCTCATCAAGAAGCTCATTCGGGTTCATCTTATGGGAATCATAGTCTTTTCTGAAAACAAAATAGCAAAGGCGCTGCTCATCATCAATAATCGGAAGAGAATTGAGCTTGTTATCCCAGATGATATCATTTGCTTCTTTGAGGCTTGTGCCCTCCTTGGCAACAACAAGCTTTTCAAACGGAGTCATGAACTCACTGACCCGGGTGTCAAGATCCATGCGGCTTATACGGTAATCACGGCCGGTAACGATGCCGAGAAGTTTCCCCTTTTCCGTTCCGTCCTCGGTAACAGCAACCGTTGAATGTCCGGTCTTTTCCTTGAGTTCAACAATATCTTTCAAAGTTGCCGTGGGCGGAACATTGGAATCGCTCGTTACAAATCCTGCTTTATGGTTCTTTGCTCTTGCAACCATGGCAGCCTCATCCTCAACGCTCTGAGAGCCGTATATAAACGAAACGCCGCCCTCTTTTGCAAGGGCGACCGCAAGCCTGTCGCCCGAAACGGACTGCATAATGGCGGATACCATGGGTATATTCATAGTTATTGCGGATTCTTCACCTTTTTTGAACTTTACAAGCGGAGTTTTCAAGCTGACATTAGCAGGAATACATTTTTCAGAAGAATAGCCCGGAATCAGCAAGTATTCGTTAAAAGTATGTGACGGTTCATTGATAAAAATAGCCATAATACCCTCCAAAAGCAAATATTTTTAAAATCGCCGCTTTCCGCAGAAAAAGTTCTGCGGAAACACGGCGTTTGATTTATAGATTCTAACACATATAACAGGTTATGTCAACCGGTGGAGAAAAGATTTTTAAAGTGTGGTTGCTGCAAGATATGCGGCCTTGGTTGCGTCTGCAATCTTTCCGACCTTTGTGCAGTCACCGATGGCAACAACACGGATATCGGTGGACGAAAGAGCTTTTTCAAGTTCATTATCCGCTCTTGAACCGAGCGAAAGAACAACCTTGTCGCATTTCACCCTGCTTCTTGCTTTTGTTCCGGTGTTCTCAGTGATGATGCAGCCGTTTTCTATTTCGCAGAGTTTTTCACCCGTTCTGAAAGTTGTTCCGGCTTTTTCAAGCTTAGGAAGAATATCATCCCTATGCTGCATCCATGTTCCCGGTGCAAGCTCATCAGCCATCTCAACAACCGTAACCTTACAGCCCTTTTCGGTGAGATATTCAGAGGTTTCAAGCCCTGTGAGACCTGAGCCGATGACAGCAACGCTGCAATCATGAATATCTGCCTTTTTGCCGAGAATATCGTCAAAGGTGAGAACAAAGCTTTCATCATAATCGCCGGCAAACTTAGGTCTGACGGGTTTGCTGCCTGTTGCAACGATCACGGCATACGCATTTTCCTTCTTCGCCTCTTCGGCAGTCAATGCTTTGTTGAAAACAAACTTGACGCCGTCTTCTTCACAGCACTTGAAAGCATCCTCAATAAACCATGCGGTCTTATCCTTTTTCGGCGGAACTGCGGCAAGCTTCAGCTGACCGCCCGCCTTATCACTTTTTTCATATACGGTGACATCAAAGCCGCGCCTTGCAAGAATATCGGACGCAACAAGACCTGCAGGTCCTGCTCCGGCAACAAGAACCTTGAGTCCGTTTCCGTTTTCAACAAGGTGTTCCGCTTCGTGACCGACAAACGGATTCACTGAGCATTCGCCGTGAGAACCGATATATGCGTTTTCCTGCATGGATTCAATGCAGTTGAGACAGCATATACAGCGTCTGATAGTTTTTCCGCTCAATGCCTTTTCCGTCCAGTACGGGTCGGCAATCTGCGGTCTGCCGAGGCAGACAAAGTCCTGAATACCCTCTTCAAGCTGCTGTTCTGCCTGCTCTGGAGAGCGGATAAGGTTTGCAGCAAGAACGGGTATCGAAACCGCTTCCTTGACGGCTTTCGCCATATACTTTCTCCAGCCGGGCTCAAACGAAACCGGCTCAAGCCAGTAATTGAATGTATCGTATCCGGCGGAGGAAACATCAATTGCGTCAACGCCGGCCTTTTCAAGCCGTTTTGCAACCTCTACGCCGGTTTTAAGGTCATAGCCTTTGCCATCCTGACCGATCATTGAATAGCACTCGTCAGCAGAAAGGCGGACAATAACGGGAAACTTCTTTGAGCATTCGGTCTTGATTCCGTTGATTATATTGAGAATAAACCTCATTCTGTTCTCAAGCGAACCGCCGTATTCATCAGTACGGTTATTTGTTACAGGGCTCAGGAACTGCTGAAGGAGATAGCCGTGAGCACAGTGAAGCTCAACACCGTCACAGCCGGCCTTGAAAACTCTTACCGCACCGTCAATGAACTGCCTTTCAAGCTCCTTTATCTCCTTATGAGTCAGCGCCCTTACTCTGCCGCCTGCAAAATATGCAGTTTCACACGCTGACGGAGCAACAGAAGACGGAACGATGTTATGGTTCAAAAGCAAAGGACCGACAGCCGGCGTAAGCTTATAAAGGAGTTTTCCGTAAACGCCCTTTGTGAGCTGCTGCGCCTTGATTGAAAGCGGAACAGTTCCGACAAGAAGACCGACATTCTGCCTTCCGGGATGATGGAGCTGAACAAAAAACTTTGCTCCGTGGCGCTGAACTCTTTTTGCCATTTCCGCAAGAGGAGCAATGTGATAATCATGGCTTACTGCAAGCTGTGCAAAAGCACCCGCACCCGTTTTGTCATTGACACGGGTGATCTCTGTCATGATGAGACCTGCGCCGCCCTTTGCACGCTCTTCGTAATAATTCATCATTTTTTCCGTAGGTCTTCCGTCAAACTGACCAAAGCCCATGAGCATCGGAGGCAGAACAACACGGTTTTTGATTTCAACACTGCCGATTTTCATCGGGCTTGAAAGAAGCTTATATTTCATATCCTATCCTCACTTATTGCCGCTCAGGCGTTTTACATTTTCCTTGAACTCGTTAAACTTTCTCTTTTCAAGCGCCCAGTATGCAGTCCTTACAAACGGAGCAAATTTCATAATCTGCTCGGAAATTCCGAAGAGGACACACGGGCTGACTGAATCTTTGCCTTTTTCAATGCCCTCAACCATTTTCTTTGCAACAACGGTGGGTTTCTGAACCGGGAACGGCTTTTTGAACTCAATCTCATTTGCCGCCTTGAAGAATCCTGTGTCAGTCGCAACCGGATAGAGACAGGTCAGCTGAACATTTGCCGGTTTCTCAAGTCTGATACCCTGCTGAAAGCCCTGCATTGCGAACTTTGAGGCAGAATAAATCGTGAAGCCGGGCATTGCCATCTTTCCGATTGCAGAAATTGTAATTGCAAATATTCCGCGTCTTCCGTCAAGATACTTTACATATTTCTGATAAGAGTAGATTGGTGAAAAAACATTGGTTTCAAACATTGCGGAAACTCTGTCCCAATCGGCATAATTTACCTCTTCATAATAGGGGTATCCGGCATTTGCATAGAAAATATCAATCGAACCGAGCTTTTCAAGTGCAGTATCAAAAATTTCATCAACAGCTTCCTTTGAGGAAACATCAATCTGCATCGGAACAACCTTTCCGCTGTCAAATCCGCCAAGGCGATCAACATTTTTGTCAACGGCAAGAATACGGTTGTTTCCCTGAACAAGCAGGCGCAGAACTTCAAGACCGATACCGCTGTTGCAACCGGTAAGAACAATGTTTTTGTTGTTTATCATAATTACTCCCCACAAAAAATTTAGTTTTGTATTATTATCTTAACATATTTTTCAAGGCAAATCAATATGGGTATTCAAAAACAATGACCAAGGCTTCTTCACCGTATGGTATCACAGCCTCAGTCATTTTTATCTTCCCCGAAACCTCTGTTCAACAGACCCGGGACTATCCTAATTATTCAGGTTTGCTTTCTTCTTCCGGCTTTTCGCCGCCTATTTTTGCAAACATATCTTTAAAGAATTTCTGAATGAAATATACTATATCAGAAAAGAATGCAATGATAGCTAACATAATTTCACCTCCTTAGATTTGTTAATATTATGTTAACAAATTGTGACCTGTTTGTCAATAGCTTTATCGGTTATTTACAATTTCTTTTTCAACAACCGGTTCTAACATCTCTTCGACAGTGACCTTAATTCAACAAAGCTCAACAAACGAAAGGCTGTTCCTAAAGCGAAACAGCCCCTTACGCACATTTGATTTATCGCACTTTTATTTATTTAAAAAACGCAAGAATGG
>JAEDHZ010000129.1 GCA_016292705.1 Clostridiaceae bacterium | reverse complement strand
GAGCAAAAACGGAACTGAGGTCTACTCACTCTGCGGATACAACCTGTCATATACCGATGGCGACTATGCTTTCTTCGGCGCCGTAAAATCTTCCGGAAACGCAAACAGCGACGGAATAATTCCGGTTTCCTCAACCTCGCTCGGTGCAACCGCAGTCAAAGCAGGAACTCAGTTCGGAAGCGAGTATCTTGACTCACACGATTCAAAGTATATTTCACCCGATAAGTGCGTTGACGCTTCCACCTGTCTTTTCCCGGAAAGGACATGGTTCTTCTCCGGTCAGCACCACGAGGTCGGACGCAATGACGCAATTGTTCGCCTTACTGCCCTCATTCTCAACGGTGCAGTCAGGGATGTTTCCTCAACGACGCTCTTTCCGCAGTTTAACGGTGCACGCAACAGCCGTGCAATGACAAGAGTTCCGCAGGGAAGGCTTTTTGCCGCCGTTGAAGCGATGGAGGGAGACACCATTTCTGCTCAGCAGAAAGAAATACTTCGCCCAGCGTATGAAAACGCACTCGCAGTTATCCGAGACACTTCCTGCAACATTGAAAAAACGGAAAAGGCGAATGAGGAACTTCTTGAAGCCATGCGAAAGGTTGGTCTTGAGCCGGAAAAGGGAAAGGAAAAATTCAGCCTTTCCAAGCTTTCGTTCATAGAAACGCTTGACAAGTTCCTCTTTGACCGTTTCGGCGGCGAGGGATTCTTCCGTTGAAAAATTTGAACACGGTCTGCTGCTTTCGGCCAATGCCGGGATGTGGCAGACCTTTTTTTGTTTAATTGCTGTGTTTAAATAATGATCAATCGCCTTTGAAAAATGTGTGGGATTTTTTCAAAAACTGTTGACATTTGCCGTAATTTGCTTTATAGTATGGGAGATGAATTCAATTTTGAAGTTCACCGTATGTTTTGTAGGCGCTTTGTTGCGTCGCTTAATATACCCGTGGTAACCGACGAGGGAACACGTCCGTCAGGCGGAGTTCTCACGGCGGCTTTTTTTATTTATTTCAAAGTTGATTCATGATAACAATTCGAGCGGGCATGGCAAAAGAAAATACTTTGCTATGCAGGGAAAGGGGTCTGTATCGTAATGGAAGACAACACTATCATCTCACTCAAGGGTATTTCAAAGAAGTTTGACGATGAAATTATTCTTGACAACATTGAACTCGACATCAAGGACAAGGAGTTCATAACGTTCCTCGGCCCGTCAGGCTGCGGAAAAACAACAATGCTGCGGATTATCGCAGGTTTCCTTGAGGCTGACAGCGGCAGCGTCATGTTTGAAGGTAAGGACATCAACAATCTCCCGCCGCATAAACGGCAAGTTAACACAATATTCCAGCGATACCAGCTTTTTCCGCATCTCAATGTTTATGAAAACATTGCTTTCGGTCTGCGCAACAAGCGCATGAAAGAAAAGGATATAAGCAAAAAGGTTGAGGAAATGCTCTCGCTTGTTAACCTCAAGGGTTTTCAGCGCAGGAATGTTGCCTCGCTTTCCGGCGGTCAGCAGCAGAGGGTCGCCATTGCAAGGGCGCTTGCTGTTGAACCCCGTGTTCTGCTTCTGGACGAGCCTCTTGCTGCCCTTGATCTCAAACTGCGCAAGGATATGCAGGTTGAACTGAAGAACATTCAGAAAAGGCTCGGCATCACATTCATTTTCGTCACTCATGACCAACAGGAAGCTCTTTCAATGAGCGACCGTGTTGTTGTTATGAACGAGGGACAGATTCAGCAGGTGGGAACCCCGCTTGATATATACAACGAGCCGAAGAATGCTTTTGTTGCAGACTTCATCGGTGAAAGTAACATTCTTGACGGCGTTATGCTTGACGACTTCAAGGCGAAGTTTTCCGGTGCTGTTTTCCAGTGCCTTGACAAGGGCTTTGCCGTTAACGAGTCGGTCGATATCGTTATCCGTCCGGAGGATGTTGATGTTGTTCCCGTCAAGGAGGGCGCAATTATCGGCACGATCACTTCAAACACCTTCAAAGGCGTACACTTTGAAATGATTGTCGATATCCAGAATTTCAAGTGGATGATTCAGACAACGGACTATTATCCTGTCGGAACAAAGATAGGAATTGAAATTGAACCGGATGCAATTCATGTCATGAAGAAGAGCAAGTATTCAGGCTTGTTCGGTGACTACAGCTCTTTCAGCGATGAGCTTGAAAAGCTTTCGGATCTGACTGAAGAGGAGGATTGACAATGAACAAGACCTCCCTTTCAAAAAGATTTTTTGCATCTCCGTATATGATATGGGCGGCAATTTTCATCATTGTTCCGTTGATTTTTGTTGTCTATTACTCCCTTACGGATGCTTCGGGTGCATTTTCGCTTGAATATATCAAGGACATCGGCCGCTACAGAGACATCATGCTCAATTCAATCTGGCTCGGATTTATCGCAACGATAATAAGCCTTGTCATTTCATATCCGCTTGCCTACATTATGGCACGAAGCACGACGAATGTTCAGCGAACAATGATGATGCTCGTCATGCTCCCGATGTGGATGAATCTTCTCATCAGGACATACTCGCTCATGATCCTTTTGCAGGATACCGGAATAATCAATACCGCACTCGGTTTTTTGCATCTTCCGCCGCTTAAAATGATAAATACCGACGGGGCGGTTGTTCTCGGAATGGTGTATAACTACATACCTTATATGATTCTGCCGCTTTATTCAATTATGGCGAAGCTTGACCATGGATTGATTGAAGCCGCAGAAGATCTCGGCGCAAACAAGCTTTCCGTGCTTTCAAAAATCATTCTTCCGTTGAGCCTGCCGGGTATTGCTTCGGGCTTTACAATGGTTTTTGTTCCGTCCGTTTCAACCTTTTACATTTCAAAAAAGCTTGGCGGAAACACCGTTTCCCTCATCGGTGACATCATTGAAATGCAGTTCAAATCCTCAAACAACTATAACCTCGGGGCGGCGCTTTCGCTCGTTTTGATGGTTATGATAATTATCTGCATGGCGGTTATGAACCGCTTCACTTCTGACGAGGATGACGGAGGTGTTCTGATATGAAAACAAAAATGTCTCCGCTTTCAAAACTTTATGTTGCGCTTATCATGATTTTCCTTTATGCGCCGATAGTTGTAATGATTTTCTTCTCTTTCAACTCTTCGGTCAGCACAAGCGTTTTTGCCGGTTTTTCAACTCGTTGGTATACATCGTTGCTTCATGACGAGGGAACGATGAAAGCGGTTGTCAACACGCTGATTCTTGCCGTTTCCTCCTCGCTCATCGCAACGGTGATGGGAACTGCGGCGGCTGTCGGCATTGATGCAATGAAGAGCAAATGGGTAAAACGCACAACAATGAGTGTAACAAACATCCCGATGATGAATCCGGAAATTGTTACGGGTATTTCAATGATGCTCCTCTTTGTTTTTGCGGCGAAACTCGTCGGCGTTGTTGATGCGCTCGGATTCTGGACAATGCTCATTGCCCATGTCACGTTCAATCTGCCGTATGTTATCCTTTCTGTTTTGCCGAAGCTGAGGCAGATGGATCCCCGTCTTCCGGAGGCGGCGATGGATCTCGGCTGCACACCGGTTCAGGCGTTTTTCAAGGTTACGCTCCCGTCAATCATGACGGGCATTACCTCCGGTCTTATGATGTCGTTTACGCTTTCGCTTGACGATTTTGTAATCAGCTATTTCACACAGGGACCGTCCTTTGAAACGCTGCCGATTCGCATTTTTTCAATGACAAAAAAGCGTGTAACACCGGATATGTATGCGCTTTCAACTCTCATTTTTGCAACAATTCTTCTCCTGCTTGTTGCTCTCAACCTTTCGCAGATACACGGCGAAAGGAAGCTCAAAAACAAGCTTGACAAGGGGGTGAGCGAATGATGAAAAAACTTTTGTTTGCTTTTGTCTGTTCGCTTCTTCTCTGCCTGTGTGTTCTGAACTGCTCTGCTTATGAGCATGAGGAATACTATAAGGGCGCAAAAAAGGGCGAGGTTCTGAATGTTTTCAACTGGGGCGAATATATCAGCGACAGCTATGAGGACGGAATGCTTGATGTCAACAAGGAGTTTGAAAAGCTGACCGGAATCAAGGTCAATTATGTTACCTTTGAAAGCAATGAGGATATGTATGCCAAAATCAAAAACGGCGGCGCAAGCTATGATATCCTTGTTCCGTCCGATTATATGATTGAGCGCATGATTGACGAAAACCTGCTTCAGAAGTTTGATGTCAAATCGCTTCCGAATTATCATTACATTGATGAGAAGTATCGAGGAATGTATTTTGACGAAAATGATGAATACTGTGTTCCCTATAATGTAGGCATGGTTGGTCTCATCTATAACACCAAGGTGGTTACCGAAACTCCTGACAGCTGGAAAATCATGTGGGACGAAAAATATGCAGGAAAAATCCTTATGATTGACAATCCGCGCGACGCTTTTGCAATCCCGCAAAAAATTCTCGGCTATTCATTAAACTCCACCGATGAAAAGGAACTTTCCGATGTTGCCCAGATGCTCATTGACCAAAAGCCTCTTCTTCAGGGTTATGTTATGGATGAGGTCTATAACAAAATGGAAAGCGGCGAGGCGGCGCTTGTTCCGTACTATGTCGGAGACTTTATCACAATGCAGGATGTTAATCCTGACCTTGCTTTTGTTTATCCGAAAGAGGGCGTGAACATTTTTGTTGATGCAATGTGTATCCCGAAATGCGCTCAGAATGTTTCCGCCGCAATGAAGTATATTAACTTCATGCTTGACCCGGAAATCGGTATCTGCAATGCGTGGTACATCGGTTATGCAAGCCCGAACACCGGCGTTGTGAACAATCCCGATTACGCCGATTATGCCGAAAACAAGCTACTTTATCCCGATGAGGATAGTATGCCGGATGTTGAGTACTTCCACAATCTTCCGCAGGAGACGCTTGAGCGTTTTGCAAGCCTTTGGAACGATATAAAGGTTGCCGGAAGCAGCAATACGCATATTTATGTCGGTTTTTCCGTTGTCGGAGTATGCTGTGTTGTTTATGTTGTTACCTCATACATCAAAAAGAAAAAGCGGGAATATTGGTACGATTTTCCGAAAACATAAGATAAAAAAATAG
>JAEDHZ010000128.1 GCA_016292705.1 Clostridiaceae bacterium | reverse complement strand
GATGTCTGATATATGAGCGTGAAAAATTGCGGCAGGTCGGACAATCGCATTCAGGATCTATAGGAAGTGCATCTTTTTCGTACTTTGCGTTGTTTATATTAATAATTCCATTTTTTGTGAAAAGGTGACCGTGACGGGCGTTCCTGCTCGGCATGACACAATCAAAGAGGTCAACACCACGACTGACAGCTTCAAGTATATTTCCGGGAGTTCCGACTCCCATCAGGTAGCGGATCTTATCCTTCGGCATGTACGGTTCAACTGCGGAAATAATTCTGTACATATCCTCTTTCGGTTCGCCGACAGCAAGACCGCCAATCGCATAACCGTCAAGCTCAAGTTCGGCAATCTGTTTCATGTTTTCAATTCTCAAATCTTCATAGGTACAACCCTGATTGATACCGAACAGAAGCTGGTGAGGGTTAACCGTCCCCTCTTTTGAGTTGAGCTCAGCCATTTTCTTTTTGCAGCGTTCAAGCCATCGAACTGTCCGTTCACATGATTTCTTTGCATATTCATATTCAGCCGGGTTTTCAACACATTCATCAAAGGCCATTGCAATTGTTGAACCGAGGTTTGATTGAATTGTCATACTTTCCTCTGGCCCCATGAAAATGCGTCTCCCGTCAACATGGGAAGCAAAGGTAACCCCCTCTTCAGTGATTTTGCGCAATCCAGAGAGTGAAAACACCTGAAATCCGCCGCTGTCTGTGAGAATCGGACCGTCCCATTGGGTGAATTCATGCAGACCGCCCATTTCAGAAACAAGTTCATCTCCCGGTCTGACATGAAGATGATAGGTGTTTGAAAGCATAACCTGACACTTCAGCTCTTTAAGATCAAGTGCTGATAATGCGCCTTTTATTGCTCCGCAGGTTGCAACATTCATGAATGCCGGCGTTTGGATTGTACCGTGAACGGTTACAAACTCACCACGACGGGCATTTTTTTCGGTTTTTATCAGTTTAAACATAGCTACCCCTTAAGTCATTATATATTGATTCCGGTAAGGTCTTTAATAACTTCTCCCGCAATAATCAGACCGACAACCGAAGGAACAAAGGCTGTTGAGCCTGGTGTGCTCCGCCGCGCATCGGACAATGTTGCGGAACAATCTTCAGATTTTCCCGTCTTTTTGGGGCTTATCGGTTTTTCGCAGGAATAAACAACTTTAAGTTTTTCTATTTTGCGTTTTTTGCATTCATATCTCATTACTCTCGCAAGAGGATCGACTGTGGTTGAATAGATATCTGCAACCCTGAAAGCGGTTGGGTCAAGTTTATTTCCGGCACCCATTGAAGAAATAACGGGCGTTCCTGATTTTTTTGCGTTTTCAACAAGAGCAAGCTTGCCTGAAACTGTGTCAATTGCATCAACAACATAATCATACTGCGAGAAGTCAAACATACCCTCGGTTTCCGGAAGATAGAAGACTTTGTGGGTATTGACAACGCAATCGGGGTTGATTGAAAGAACACGGTTTTTTGCAACATCAACCTTATACTGTCCGATGCTGTCTTGAGTTGCAATAATCTGGCGGTTTATATTTGACAGACAAACAGTGTCGCTGTCTATCAGGTCAAGTGAACCGACGCCTGACCTTGCAAGAGCCTCAACAACATACCCTCCGACACCACCAATACCGAAAACAGCAACACGGGAGGCGGAAAGTTTTTTCATGGCCTCGTTTCCAAGAAGCAGTTCAGTCCGTGAAAACCGTTCAGACATAGTATCCCTCCGATAAGAATAATTGTCAGACAATGAAGCAGGCATCGCCAAAGGAAAAGAACCGGTATTCATTTTCAACGGCGACCTTATAAAAGTTCATTGTGTTATTATAGCCGCAAAAAGCACTGACGAGCATAATCAGAGTGCTTTCGGGAAGATGAAAGTTTGTAATAAGACCGTCAATGCACTTGAATTGATAGCCGGGATAAATGAAAATGTCAGTCCAACCTTCACTTTCCTCAATCTTTCCGTTGAATGTTGCAACCGATTCAAGTGTTCGGCAACTTGTTGTTCCGACCGAGATAACCCGACCGCCGTTTGCTTTGGTTTCATTAATAAGTTCAGCAGTTTCTTTCGGTAACCAATAATGCTCGCTGTGCATAGTATGCTTTGTGATATCGGACACTTTAACAGGCCTGAAAGTTCCGAGTCCCACATGAAGCGTAACATAACCGATTCTTACTCCCTTTTCCTTTATCTTTGTTAGAAGCTCTTCAGTAAAATGGAGTCCGGCAGTCGGCGCAGCAGCCGAACCAAGTTTTTCGCAGTATACAGTTTGATAACGGGAATTATCATTTAGCTTTTCAGTGATATAAGGAGGCAGGGGCATCTGTCCGATTTCATCAAGAATACTGTAAAAACTACCCTCATATTCAAATTTTGCAAGTCTGTTTCCGCCCTCAAGAACTTCCAGGATCTCACATTTCAGCTGACCGTTACCGAAACTAAACCGCGACCCGGGCTTTGCCCTTTTTCCGGGACCGGTGATAACTTCCCAAATATCATTTCCATGGTTAACAAGCAGTAAAAACTCAACATGAGCGCCTGTTTCCTCTTTGACTCCGTATAACCTTGCGGGCAGAACCTTGGTGTTATTGAGAATAAGGCAGTCTTTGCTGTTAAGTTCATCAAGAATATTGTAAAAATGCCTGTGCTTAATTTCTCCGCTCTCTCTTCCGACTACCATAAGCCGTGAGCCATCCCTGTTTTCGGTCGGGTGCTGAGCTATCAGCTCTTTCGGCAAATCATAGTGAAAATCTGATGTATTCATAATTGCACCTCATATCTCAACAATATCGACAAAACAATTGACGAACAGCATTATTCGTGATATCATATAAAATAACTCATCCATTATAGTGCAATCTGACAATTTTGGCAACAGTTTGCGCTAAAATACTTTATAAAAACTGAGGTGTGTGTTATGAAAGAATATAATGTCGGTATTATAGGTGCAACCGGTATGGTTGGACAAAGGTTTGTTCTTCTTCTTGCCAAGCATCCATGGTTCAAAGTTAAGGTAGTTGCCGCAAGTCCGAGATCTGCCGGAAAAAGCTACAGGGATGCCGTTGCGGGAAAATGGAAGTTTGACTGTGAGATTCCCGAAAACATTGCTGCGCTTTCTGTTAAGAATGCCATTGATGATATTCAGGAGATTGCTTCGGAAGTTGATTTCGTCTTCTGCGCCGTTGATATGAAAAAAGACGACATAAAAGCGCTTGAAGTTGCATACGCAAAAGCAGAATGTCCTGTAATTTCAAACAACAGTGCTTTCCGCATGACTGATGATATTCCGATGGTTATCCCCGAAATCAACTCTGACCATATCAAGGTCATTGAAGCACAAAGAAAGCGCCTCGGAACAAAGCGTGGTTTCATCGCAGTTAAATCTAACTGCTCACTTCAAAGCTATGTTCCTGCAATTTATCCGCTCGACAAAAAGTTCGGAATTAAGGATGTTCTTGTCTGCACCTATCAGGCAATTTCCGGTGCGGGAAAAACTTTTGAAACCTGGCCTGAAATGATTGATAATGTCATTCCTTTCATCGGCGGCGAGGAAGAAAAGAGCGAAAAAGAACCGCTAAAGATCTGGGGTAAGGTTGAAGACGGAAAAATTGTCAATGCCACCTCCCCTGCTTTCACTGCCCAGTGTATCCGTGTTCCGGTTTCTGACGGTCATCTGGGCGCAGTGTTCATGCGTTTTAAGGATGGAAAGAAACCCAGCCGTGAGGAAATTATTGAATGTTGGAATAACTATTCCGGCAGAGCTCAGGAGCTTGATCTTCCGAGCGCACCCAAACAATTCCTGCATTATTTCAATGAAGACAATCTCCCGCAGACAAAACTTCAAAGAGATCTTGAGGGCGGAATGGCAATTTCACTTGGCAGACTCCGTGAGGATACACAGTATGACTATAAATTTGTCTGCCTTTCACACAATACTCTGCGCGGAGCAGCAGGCGGCGGCGTCCTTTTTGCCGAACTTCTTTGCGCTGAGGGCTATTTAGACTGATTGGAGGTTATTTGATGACTCCCCTCTTTATCGGTAGCGGTGTTGCCTTGGTAACGCCCTTTGATAAGGACGGAAAAATCAACTTCAAGGTTTTCAAAAAGCTTATTGAAATACAAATTGCAAACAAAACTGATGCTATTGTTGTTTGCGGAACAACCGGAGAAGGTTCAACCCTTACCGTTGATGAGCGGCTTGAACTTTTCTCCTTTGCAAACGAAGTAATAAACAAACGGGTGCCGTTGATTTGCGGCACTGGAAGCAACAGCACTGCCTTTACCCTCGATGTTGCGAAAAACGCCGAAAAATGCGGCGCAGACGCTCATCTGATGGTAACGCCCTATTACAACAAAACATCGCAGGAAGGGCTGATCAGGCATTATTTCAGCCTTGCTGATAAGCTTGACAAGCCGATAATTATTTATAATGTTCCCTCAAGGACCGGAATGAACATTCAACCGGAAACATACAGCAGGCTTTCTTTCCACGAAAACATTGTTGCGGTCAAGGAGGCTGATACCTGCATCACAAAAATGATTAAATCAGTCGTTCTTTGTGACAAAAGACTTGACTTTTATTGCGGTAACGATGATCTCGTCTCCGTTTGCACATCATTCGGATTCAAGGGAGTTGTTTCGGTTCTTGCAAACATAATGCCGCATTATGTGCGCACAATGTCACATTACGGAATAGAAGGCAAATGTGAAAAATGTTCAGAGATGCAAAAGGACTGCATGGAGCTTGTTGAAAATTTGTTTATTGATGTTAATCCCATGCCGATTAAGACAGCTTTAAAAATCGTCGGAATCGACGCCGGAAAATGCAGATTGCCGCTGTGTGAAATGTCCGATGATTGCAGGGAGCTTTTGCTTCATTCAATGCAGAAGCACATGAAGATAATACGACATGATTTGAAATTATAATGAACAAGCAAAGCTATAATTTACAGAATGTGTATACTTGATCCATTACTGTAAATTATAGCTTTTTAATTTCTTAAAATTGTATTTTAGTGATAAATTGTATAAACACGAGCCATAAATTCGAATTAAAATCCGAACGCACCAGGAATTGCATATGCTAGCACAGACATAATAATTCCGGCAACAAGGACACCGAC
>JAEDHZ010000127.1 GCA_016292705.1 Clostridiaceae bacterium | reverse complement strand
GCTCTTAAACGAAATTATTTTAGCGAAGCAAAAACACCTGATGAAAATTATCGCTTTAATTCTGAAATGAAACATTTCATAAGTTCATTGCCCGCTGCCGATGTTGCACCTGTGAAGCACGCAAAATGGGCGTATGACAAACTCCACGGGCAAAGCGGATATTATTGCCTCCGTTGATGAAAATGGCCCGGCGCATTATGACATTGAAATTGAGCGAATTTCAACGGACAACGGCGAAAACAGAAATATGGTGATAAGAATAACGGACAAAAGACTTCTGGAAAAAACCGGAGGGATTGTTCAGGGAATGAGCGGCAGCCCGATTATTCAGAACAAAAAGCTTGTCGGTGCTGTTACCCATGTTTTTGTTAATGAACCTGACAGGGGATATGGGATTCTTGCGGAAAGGATGCTCGAAGTCAGCGACGCTGTTTATGCCGAAAGAAGCAATCAGGCTGCTTGACGTCTTTCCCGTTTTTCGGCGGAAAAAATATACAAATGCAACAATGAAATAAATAATTTTAAGAAAACTTAATGTATTCGACAAAATTCACCTTGCAAAATCATTCTCATTGTGATACCATTCGGATGTGAAAAAAAATCACATACAAACAAAAAAATCTTAAACTTTCAGAAGGATGGTAGCAATGTCGAAGAAAACACAAGTTATCCTTGCCGGAGAGGGAGCTCAGAACATTGAGCGCTGCGCTGAATGTCTGAGAGCAAACGGCTGCGATGTCAAAATCGTTGAAAAGGACGGTAGAAAACTGATAAATGCCGCATTGAACGAAAAGCCGGATGCAGTCGTTATGGATGCTTTTATGTCAGGTCTTGATGCACTCGGTGTTCTTGAGGAGGCAGGAAGCGAGTTCAAGAAAAACAAAACATTGACTTTTGTCATGTCATCAGTTGACAATCCGCTTTTTGAAGAGGAGGTTCTTAAAGCCGGGGCTGATTACTACTTTTTGAAGCCGTTTGATTACTCATTTGTTGCTGACAGAGTGGCAAAGATGGCAAAGTGGAACGGCAGAGGCGAGGATAATTCAAGGCTGTCAATAAACGATTCAAAGGAGCTGGAGATAGTCATTTCCGACATCATGCGTCAGATTGGCGTTCCTGCACACATAAAAGGATATCAATACCTTAGAATGGCAATAATGCTCACCGTCAGAGATCCTGAGCTTATGCACGCCGTCACAAAGATATTATACCCGACAGTTGCAAAACAAAACAACACAACTTCATCCCGTGTTGAGCGGGCTATCCGCCACGCAATTGAGGTTGCTTGGGACAGGGGAGATGTTGATGTCCTCAGCTCATATTTCGGATACACAATTCAGAACAGCCGAGGAAAGCCGACAAATTCCGAATTTATTGCAATGATAAGTGATAAGCTTCGCCTGAGTATGATGGCAGGCTGAAAAAAACAACGGGGCTTCGCCTGGTGCGACAGCCCCGTTGTTTTTGTTGGTGTGCTCGGCATGCGTAACCACTTGGCGGTGAAAGTCCGCTACAGACTTGGCAGTAGGAGCACAATTGATTTTATCTCACTCTACCGTGCGTAGGTTGCCCTTCTGAAACAGAGTGGTATAATATAGGCAACAAAACAAATGAAAGAAGGTATAACAATGAATGCCTATGTTACAGGGCAAACAATCAAATCCTTGCGTGAAAGCAAGAAAATGACGCAGGCAATGCTTGCCGAAAAACTCTCTGTCAGCGACAAAGCAATTTCAAAATGGGAAACGGGAAAGGGTTTTCCTGACATAACGATGATTGAACCGCTTGCGGCGGCACTTAGCGTTTCCGTTGCTGAACTGATTAATGGTAACACGGTAAACAACAAAAACAAGAGTGCAAATATGCTTAGAACCTCGTTTTATGTCTGCCCGGTATGCGGAAATATTATCACATCCACCGGCAATGCACTGATAAGCTGCTGCGGAGTTACACTTTATCCTCTTGAAGCCGAGGAGGGTGAGTATGAGGACGGTATATCAATTGAACGCATTGAAAACGAGCACTTTGTTCAGATTAAAAATCCAATGACAAAGGAACATTATGTGTCGTTCGTTTCATATATCACATCCGACAGAGTGCAGACAGTCAAGCTTTATCCCGAGGGTAATGCTTCCTGCCGTTTTCCGGTTTGCGGTCGCGGATATATATTTTACTACTGCAACCGGCACGGGCTTATGAAAACAAAGGTGTAAAACAGGTGTCCGAGGAAAAAATCAATCTTTTTCCTCGGTTTTGTTTTTCTTTGAGAAGATGATGAACTTACTGAGAACATAGTTTATGATAACAACAACAACACCTATTATGAGCTTTGCGGTGATTTTTCCTGAGAGCTTAACAATGATGAAGTCGAAAACCTTTTCGTCAAAATGCAACAGCTCAATGAAAAACCAAAGCCCTGCCTGTTCAACAAAATAAGATGCAATTCTTGCACCGAGAAAAGAGGGAATCTCTTTTTTTATTATGTCAAATGACCAGCTTTTGCTTTCAAAAACAAAAAGCTTGTTTGTAATATATGCAAAAGCAACAGCTGCCATCCATGCAATCGTGTTTGTCAGAAGATAGTATCTGCCCTTGAAAAGAACATCAAAACCCTTGAAAACAAGGAGATTGACAAGTGTTGTCAGAACCCCGAAAATGATGTAGGTGATTGTTTCCTTGTTGACGAGCTTTTTGAAAATTGTTTTGATTTTAGCCATTGCGCCCAACCTTTATTCGGACTTCGCCGACTTTCTTTTTTCTTTGATCGCGCCGATTTTAGCCTCGACTTTGGGCATAATTATCGGATAAAGTTTGTTAACAATAAGTACACCTATAATAGCATAAATAACTCCGACAAGTACTCCGAAGAGAACATCAGTGCAATAATGAACTTCAACATAAATGCGGCTAAAGCCCATCACAGCGGCAAACAAAGTGAGAGGTATTCCGAACTTTTTGTCATACCAGAGCAAGGCGATGGCTGCGGCAAAAGCCGAGGAGGTATGGCCTGACGGGAAGGAAAAGCTTGTTGGTCTTGAAACAAGCTCCGGAAACTTATATATTTCATGCCACCATGCGTATTCAACCGGGTCAAGATTGAAGGGGCGGGGACGGGCGAATATTGTTTTCAGAATAAGGTTATTGCCAATTCCCATCACGAGCATAGCGGCAAGAATTGCAACGCCTGCTTTGCGGTATTTTTTGGTGCAGAGCAACACAAGCCCGATTAAAATGAAAATAATTCCTTTTTCGCCGAGAGTGGTAATAAGAACCAAAAGTTTGTCGAGAAACCCACCTTGGATGGTCTGCACCCACTCAAAGACCGAAAGGTCAAAGTTCAAAAACGGTTCAAACAATGATTGCATTTTTATTTCATCCTTTCACAATTAAATAATCACTGCCAATATCAGATTTCAAAAAGTTTTTTCAGTTCTTTTGCGGAACGACCGACTGTCAGTGCAGTAATTTCATCACCCGCCATGAGGACGGTGTTTCCTCGCGGTATCATAAGAGAGCCTGAACGAATAACATATATAAGGACGCACTCGGCGGGAACGCTGAGATCCATTACTCTCTTTCCGGACTTGCTCCAGTTCTCCGGAATACGGTATTCACTTATCAGGGCATGGCTGTTGCTGATATCCGCAACAAGCTTGACATTTGCGCCGTCAATCTCATGCTCAATGAGTCCTGTAATAATCTGCGTTGTGTCGAGAACAACATCAACACCGAGCCGTTTCATCAGGGCAATATTCTTATGATTATTGCTCTTTGAGATTGTGCGTTTAACAGCGAATTGCTTTTTTGCAATCTCACAGGCAATGAGGTTGTCCTCGTCCCGGTCGGTGACTGCAATGAAAGCATCGCTTTTTCCAACCTTGGCTTCGGCAAGGGTTTCAATCCGTGTTCCGTCAGCACAGAATACCGTAACATCAAGCTTGCTTGCGATTTTTTCGCACCGTTTCTTGTCCGAGTCGATGATTTTTACTGTATGGTTTTCTTCAAGCAGTTTTTTTGCAAGGAAATAGCCGAGTTGTCCTGCACCGATAATGGTAACTTTCATTCTCTTCCTCCTCAGATTGTTGCAAAAACGAGCATATCGCCTTCGTCAATTGAAGCAAGCTCGTTTGAGCAAAGCACAAGCTCACCGGTGTTTTTCTTTTTAACAGCAAAGAGCATTTTGTTATCGTGGGCGGGAATTTCATAAACAAGTCGCCCGATTTCTCGCTTTTCGGCCTTGCGCATGACAAAATTCACACTGTTTCCGCCGATACTGATCGAGTCAATTTCGTCAGATTCACTGGTTGCAAGGTTAAAGAGAATGTCGCTTTCAAGCCTTGTCGGGCAGATAGTTCTGAGACCGAACTTACGAAAGACGGCTTCACGGGAGGGGTCAAGAACACGGAGATAGACTTCCTCAAGCCCGAATTCAACTTTCAGCGTCTGAGCAACCATGACATTGACATTGTCCTTTCCGGTCACAACAAACGCCATGTTGGCATTGTCGCATCCGGCATTTCGGAGAACATCAATATCTGTTTCGTCTCCGCAGACCTCAAGACCGGAAAAATCGTCCGAAAGCCATGAAAATCTGGTTTCATCGTTGTCAATAACTGAAACATCATATCCTCTTTCGTCAAGTGCATTGGCAAGTCTGCTTCCGGTTTTGCCGCATCCGATGATTATAATATTCATTCAATCTTTCACCTCGAACACATTTTTGAATTTCACTTCAACACCGTCTCCTGAAAGAGTCAGGACGGCGTAATTGCCGTTAAAGAGGCAACCGGGGTTGATTGCATAAATCTTACTGTATGAGTCAAAGTAGATATCACTGCGGTGGGTGTGACCGTATAAAGCAACATTTGCACGGACACCCTCCGCTTTTTCAAGCAGTGGAAACAGGCTTCGCTTAACCCCAACGGTGTGTCCGTGGCACATAACGATTGTGTTCCCCTCAATGTGCTTATACGCAAACTCATCAAGCTCACCGGAATAGTCATTGTTGCCCCTCACACCGATAAAATTTCTGTCCGGAAAACGGCTTTTCATCCTCTCAAAGTCTGATTCACCGTCTCCGAGGAAGAAAACCAGCTTACAGTCCTTTTCTTGTTCAATTGCGCAGGAAAAGTTCACTGAGCTTC
>JAEDHZ010000126.1 GCA_016292705.1 Clostridiaceae bacterium | reverse complement strand
ATGCAGATATATAAATATATGGACATTGCAACCGCAAAGGTAACCGCTGAGGAAATGCAAGGTGTGCCCCACCATCTCATAGACTTTGTTGAACCGTGGGAAAGCTTCTCCGTTGCCGAATATAAAGCTCTTGCGCTTTCCTGCCTTGACGATATCGTAAAAAGGAAAAAGCTCCCCGTCCTTGCGGGCGGAACCGGATTTTATGTTGACACAGTTATAAATAACACAAGCTTTCTTGACTATGAAAAAACGGATGTCAGGACAAAGCTTTTGCTTCGGGCTGAAAGCGAGGGAACGGAAGCTCTCTGGAACGAGCTTTCGGCGGCAGACAATGAAACCGCTCAAAAAATCCATAAAAATGACCTGAAGCGCATTGTCCGGGCTTTGGAGCTTTACTCGGCAACGGGAAGAACAATGACCGAACAGCGCAGACTTTCCCATCTTGAGGAAAGTCGGTATTCCTTTTGTATAATCGGCCTTACTGCTGAAAACAGACAGTTTCTCTATGACAGAATTGACCTGCGTGTTGACCGGATGATTGAAAACGGTCTTCTTGAGGAGGCTGAACACTTTTTAAAAAGCAGAAATTTGCAGACCTCAAAGCAGGCTATCGGATATAAGGAACTAAAGCCTTATTTTGACGGCGTTCTCACTCTTGGGCAAGCAACCGAAAACCTGAAGCGGGAAACCCGCCGCTACGCAAAGCGGCAGCTTTCATGGTTCAGGCGCAATGAAAACATCAACTGGCTCAGTATTGACAAAGAAAGTGAAGAATCGCTTTTTGAAAAGAGCCTCGAAATTATTGAAAACTTCACAGAAAAAGCAAAAGGTGAACCTGATGAAGAAAACCCAGAACTTTAAAACAGTTGTAATAATGCTCTGCATTGCCGGTGCAATTGTGCTCGCCTATGCCGTTCAGGGAATATATTTCAGTTATACCGGAAGTGTAGAAACCGAGTATATCTTTGAAACGGTTGACAAGCAGGTGGTGACGGCACAGGGGTTTGTTGTCCGTGATGAGAACCGGACTGTCAACGGAAAGAACATCTCCATTCTTGAAAAAGGAGAAGAACGGGCGTATGTTCCCATTGTTTCAGACAGCGCAAGCGTTGCAAAGGAACAGACCATTGCCATATCTTTTGAAAACGAGCAGGACGCAAAAGCATATAATGAAAGTCTTGCCCTTGAGGAAAAAATTGATCATCTCGTCTCCTTGCAGAATCAAGGCAATGTCAGTCATATCAATGTCATGACTCTCAACTCGGAGATTTCCTCCGCTGTCAACGAATACATGAAGATTATCGAATCCGGCGATTATTCCGGACTTGACGATGCAGTGCGGACAGTAAGCTATAAGCTGACAACACGCCAGCTTGCAACCGGAGCAAAGCTCAACCTTTCTCCGCTCATTTCGGAATATAAAAAACAAAAAAAGAACCTGCTTAAAACGATTGGAACAAAGCGCAATGTCAACACCGAATATGCCGGGTACTTTGTCAGTACGGTTGACGGCTTTGAATCCGTTGCGGACTACAAAAGCATTGCCGAGGGCAAAATCGACACCGAGGGCGTTGAAAAGCTTCTTGAAAGCGAGGGAACAAAAACCGAAAACGCATTCGGAAAAATCATCGGCCAGCATACATGGTACTTTGTCTGCAATCTTCCGCTGAATGAGTCTTTCTCCGACAGAACCGGATACTATGTCAATGTCAGCTTTCCCGATAAGGGAATCTACGATTTGCCCATGTCCGTTGAAAGTGTTTCAAGCCGTGCCGGTGACAGTGTTGCCGTTGTTCTCAAATGCACCTCAATGAACCGTGACATTTCGGCACTGCGTAAGGAGCGTGCGCAAATCACCGTGAAAACCTTTTCCGGCCTGCGAATCAGCAACGAAGCACTCACTGCAGATGAAAACGGAACCGAGGGTGTCTATACCCTCAACGGTCAGCGTGTTGCTTTCAAACCGGTCAACATTATTCATTACGGAGACAACTATGTAATTGCAACTGCAGTCACATATTACAATGATGACGGCAGTGTGGATTATTATAAGACCGCTGAAGCGGAAATCAAGGCCTTTGACAGGGTCATAACAAGGGGGCGAAATTTAAGTGACGGAAAAGTTATCGGTTGAGGAAAGATTTCAGAATATTGAACATAACCTTGAGTATATCAACAGCCGCATTGCCGAAGCCGCAGAAAAAAGCGGACGAAAACCGGGCGATGTCAAGCTTATGGCCGTTACCAAAACCGTTGAGCCGATTTTTATCAACCACGCCATTGATTGCGGAATTGACCTTATCGGGGAAAACAAGGTTCAGGAGTTCCTTTCAAAAAAGGATTATCTGAAGCTTGAAAACTGCAAAGCGCATCTTATCGGGCATCTTCAGACGAACAAGGTGCGCCAGATTGCAGGTCAGGTTTCAATGATTCAGTCTGTGGACAGCCTGAAGCTTGCCCGTGAGATTGAAAAGCAATCGCAAAAGCTCGGCATAACCACCGACTGCCTTATCGAAGTCAATGTCGGCGATGAGGAGAGCAAAACGGGAATTGATTTTTCCGGGGTTCTGCCTTTGCTTGAGGAAATTTCATCAATGACTTCGGTTTGTGTAAGAGGTCTTATGGCAATTCCTCCGATTTGCGCGGAAAAAACTCAGTTGTGCAAATATTTTGAAAAAATGCACAGTTTGTTTGTTGACATCAAGGCTCAAAATATAGATAATATAAATATGCAGATTCTCTCGATGGGTATGTCGGGTGATTATTATGAAGCAATTTTATGCGGGGCGAATCTTGTCAGAATAGGCTCATCGATTTTTGGCCCCAGGTTGTATTAAAGAAAGGACATGATACCAATGAAATTTTTAGACAGCGTTAAGGATGGTTTCAAAAAGATCGTCAATTTTTCGGACGAAGAGGATTATGATGATGACGAGAACTACGGCGACGATGATTTTGACGATGATGACTATGAAGAGGAAGACTATGAACCGAAAGCTCCGGTAAAGAAAAAGGAGAGCGGAAAAACCCATTATGATCCCTCATCCTCTCCGGCATATAATCCTCCGGAGTACGGCAAAAATTCTGCGGAGAGTGCCGCTGCTTCATACGGCTTCAATCCGATTCAGAAGAACAGTTCCAATCTTTATAAAATGGACTCAAAGCCGCAGCCGAAAAAGCTCAAGGTCACTCTTTTTGTTCTTGAGGATATGGATGACGCAAGGAATGTTGCCGACTGCATGATCGAAAGGGGCGTTGTTACTCTTGCCGATATGACAAAGCTTCCGACCGAAAATGTCCGCCGTGTGCTTGATTTCCTTGACGGCGTAAAATATGTCTGCAAGTCCAAAATTGAAGTCATTGCAGAGAAAATCTATCTTATTGTTCCGGAAGCTGCGGAGCTTTCAGGCGACTTCTTCGGTCAGGTTGACAGACCCTCATTCTTTTAATAAAACGGAGATTTTCAATCCAAGGAGAGATGAATAATGATGCTTCCGAATCAAATTAAAATGCAAACCTTTTCCTCTGCTTCCCGCGGTTCATATAAATCAATAGAGGTTGATTCCTTCATGCAGAGGGTATATGCAAGCTATGCCGAGCTTTATTCGGAAAACGGTGAGCTGAAAAAGAAGTTTGCTTCCCTGCGTGATATCATTGAGGAGTATAATGAAGGCAAAAATGCCATTGCAACTGCTCTTGTCAAGGCCCAGACTGTTGCCGACCAGACTGTTGAAAGCGCAAAGAACGCTTCGGATGCAATGCTTGCGGATGCGGAAAGGAAAGTAAATGACCTTGTTGAGGAAAAAACAAAGGAAGCTTGCGAATATGCCGAAAAAATGAAGCAGACTGCAGACAGCGAGCTTGAAAAAGCAAGGGAAGAAATTCGTCGTCTTACCGAACAGGCAAACAATGAGGCCAAAAAGTATATTGACGAGGTTAACGCCAAGGCAAAGCAGATTCTTGCCGATGCAAACGAAAAATCTGCTCAGATTGTTGCAAGAGCCTATGGAGATGCAAAAAAAGCCGAGGATAAGAAAAACGAAATTATTGACGCAGCAAAGAGAGAGTATGAAGCCGTCAAGGGTGAAATCACTGAATTCAAAAACAGCGCACTTTCCCTCATGAACATTCTTCAGCCGAAGCTTGAAGCTCTCAGTATACCTGATTTCGATTTTGAAGCAGAGCAGACTGAAGAGGAACCCTCCTTTGAACCGTCTGAACTTCAGCCGGAAGCCTTGCCCCGGACACTCAGTTTTGAAGACCTTGACTCTTCAGAAAAAGGTGAACCGGAGGGAAGCAGTATTCTTGACGATGAACCCGTTGTGAAAGAAAAGACGGAACCGACCGAATCAAAAAAAGCATACATTCCCACTGCTGACGAATATGTCAAGCATATTTTTGACACAATTAACCTTCCGAAGAATGTTGTTCCGGAAGTTGAATCCGCTCCCGAAAAGAAAACACCTGCGCCGGGATTCGGATATAACGGAAACAAAACAAACTTCGTTATTTCGGACGATTATGATGTGTTTTCCGATGACGAATAATTTTTAACTCTGGTGTTTATTTATGATACAAATTGTTTCCCTTGTTGTGATTGCCTTGCTTACCGCAGCGGATCAGCTCATCAAGCATTATGTTGTTCTGAACCTCAAGCCCGTTGATGAAAAACTCGTCATTCCCGGTGTCCTGCGTTTTACCTATGTTGAAAACGACGGCGCAATGATGGGGCTTTTCGGCGGAAAGGCGCAGGTCATGATGTGGATAACTGTTGTGATTATCGCCGTTTTGCTTGTTCTGCTTATGATGAAAAAAATCAGGTTCGGATTCAATTACTGCTGCCTTGTTGCAATAATTGCCGGTGGAATCGGAAACCTCATTGACCGCTTCAGGCTTGGCTTCGTTATTGACTATATTGATGTCCTTTTTGTGAAGTTCTATGTTTTCAACTTTGCCGATTGTCTGATAACTGTCGGAGCATTTCTCATTATCGGATATCAGATTTATGAAATAGTCAGGGAATCAAAGGCTGAAAAGGAAAAGCAGAATGGTTGACGCAATGATAATTACCGTTGACGAAAGTTTTGCGGGTGAAAGGATTGACAAGGTCGTTTGCGCCTTTGCAAAAGAGCTCAGCCGCTCTGCCGTTCAGAAGATGGCAGA
>JAEDHZ010000125.1 GCA_016292705.1 Clostridiaceae bacterium | reverse complement strand
AGATATTTTACTTAGACTTCGGGCTGTCGCTCTTCGTTTTGATGATTTGCGACAGCCCCAGTTTTCAATTATCGGCACTCAGTTTCAAGTTCTTCAAGTTTTTCGGTCAGTTCCTGCCATTGGATCATGAACTGTTCCTGCTTGTCGGTTGTTTCGTTTAACTCTTGAGTCAAGGAAAGTATTTTCTCATAATCTGCTGCGTTTTCCGGCAAGGAAATCTCTTCCTGAATCTGTGCCAGCCTTTTGTCAAGGTTATCAATTTCTGCTTCAAGACGAGAAATCTGTCCTTTTGTTCTTCGTCGGAGGCTTTCGAGTTCTTTTTTAATCTTATATGAGTTTTCTTTTGGTTTTTCCTCTTTTTTAACAGGATGAATATTCCTTTCAGTTTTGTGCTCGATGTAATAGTCGTAATTACCCGGATAACTGTCAACTCCGTCGGAATGAAGACATACAATGCGTGTTGCAAGGCGATTGATGAAGTATCTGTCGTGGGAGACAACAAGCATTGTGCCCGCAAAACCGTTAAAAGAATTTTCAAGTGCTTCTCTGCTTTTAATGTCAAGGTGGTTTGTCGGCTCATCAAGAACAAGAAAGTTTGAACCGGAAAGCATAAGTTTTAACAGAGCGAGTCTTGCTTTTTCGCCTCCAGAAAGCGAAGATGTGATTTTATAAACATCATCGCCTCTGAAAAGGAAAGCGGCAAGCGCATTTCTGACCTGAGTTTCCGTCATTCCACGGTAATCGTCCCAGATTTCATCAAGAACGCTTTTTCCTGAAGAAATCTCCGCAAGCGTCTGGTCAAAGTAACCGATTCTGACATTCGCCCCAAGAGTTGTTTTTCCGCTGTCACGACTGAGTTTTCCGAGTATTATTTTTAACAGAGTAGATTTTCCGCAACCGTTTTCGCCTGTAATAAAAACCTTTTCTCCCCGTTCAACAAGCAGAGAAACATCTTTAAAGAGAAGTTTATTGTCAAATCTTTTTGAAACATTTTCACAAATAAGCACATCGTTGCCGCTGACAAGACTTGTGTTGAACGCAAAGTTGATTGAATCAAGTTCCCGATCAGGCTTTTCAAGACCGTCGAGTATCCGGTCAATTGACTTTTGCTTTGACGCAATTGTAATGTAATTACGCTCACGGTTAAAACTTTTCTGCTGTTCTATTATTCCCTTGATACGCTTGACCTCTTTCATTTTTGCGTCATATTCCCGTTCGGCACTTTTTCTGCGTTCGGCTTTCAAAGCAGCATATCGGGAATAGTTGCCCTCGCTTGTATAAAGCTTTCCGTTTTCAAGCTCAAAGGTCCGGTTTGTGACCTTATCAAGGAAGTATCTGTCATGCGATATAACAATTGCGCTGCCGCTATATTCGGAAAGCCAGTTTTCAAGCCAATTTACACTTTCGATATCAAGGTGGTTTGTCGGCTCATCAAGGAGAAGAAGATCGGCGCCGGACAAGAGCAGCTTTGCGAGCGAAACTTTTGAACGCTGTCCGCCGCTCAGAAGTGAACAGGGCAGGGAAAAGTCTTCTTCACTGAATCCGAGACCTAATAGAGCTGAACGCGCGCGACTGTTATATGTCAGACCGCCCCGTCTTTCAAAAAGCTCAAGCAAATACTGTTGTCTTGCAATGAGTTCATCGCAGTTTTCCGCTTCATTGTTGAGTTTGTGAGAGATTTCGTCAAGCTCCTTTTCTGCGGAGGTTACATCGCTGAAAACCGTGAGCAGCTCTTCAAGCATTGTTGCTTCGCTTGAAGAGCAGGCGTGTTGTTCCATATAACCGATTTTTATGTCACGGCCAATGAATACATTACCTTCGTCAGGTAAAAGTTCACCTGTGATAACCTTGAAAAGAGAGGACTTTCCTGCACCGTTAACTCCGATGAATCCGATTTTGTTTTTACTTTGAACATCAAAGGATACATCTGAAAAAATAACTCTTTCAGAAAATGAAAGACCAAGATTGCATACTGAAATAAGGCTCATTTTTTCACATCACTTTTATGATAATTAACCGTATTTTACAGTAAAACATGAATAGATTCAAGGATTTTTGCGTGAATTATTGATTTTGAACGCTTTTGCTGTAAATAATTTGGAAAATTCTATTGTCAAACCCAAAAGATAATGATATAATGAGCTATAAAATATTAGGGGGATGTTCTCTATGATATGTAAATTCTGTGGAAATGAAATTGATGACAACTCTGATTTTTGCTTTATATGCGGTCAAAAGGTTGAGGCAAAAGAACCTGTGTACGCTGCTGCACCTGCCGCAAATGTTTATACCCAGCCTGAAGCTGCACCGGCAGAAGAACCTTTTGTTGCCGATGATCCGTTTGTTGAATCAACGGATGATGCTTTTGTTTCCGAATCTGCACCCGTTTCTCCTGCTGCGGCTGCGGTAGCTACTGCTCAGAAGACCAAGAAAGAACTCAAGGCTGAAATCAAAGCTGCAAAAAAGGCTGAAAAAGCTGCAAAGTATGCCATTGCTTCAAGGGCTGAAAGATTCTTCTCTGTTCTCTTTGCACTTGTTGGTCTTTTCATTTATTCAAAGGCTAAAAAGGAAGGCGAAGATGAAAAAGCTGTTGTAATCTACAACATTTTCATGACTGCCCTTTGCGTCAAGATGGGTATCATCATCATTCTCATGGTTAAAAAGTTCATGTTTTAACTTGTTTTGAATTGAATTTATTTGATTGAATAATTTGAAGGCGTTTTGCCTACACTGATATTAAAACTGAGAGGAACTGTTAACATGAAAGAGATTACCAAAGATATGCTCATCGGCGATATTCTTGACGCCGACAGAGGAACTGCAATGTTCTTTTTTGAAATGGGAATGCATTGTCTCGGATGTCCTGCTTCAAGGGGCGAATCAGTTGAGGATGCTTGCGCTGTTCACGGCGTTGATGCTGACGAGCTTGTTAAAAGAGTCAACGAATATCTTGCTTCAAAATAAATCGGAGCCATAACGGTTACTGAATTTGCTTTTCGTCAGCCGCCTTATTTCAAGGTGGCTGATTTTTTTGAAAGGGGACATACTTTTGCCTAATATTAACCTTGACTCACGCCTTTCATGTGTTGCCGGCTTTGTCCGTAACGGTTCTCGTGTGGCGGATATCGGCACTGACCATGCCTACATACCTGTGTATCTGCTTTTGAACGGAGTTTCTCCGTCTGCCGTTGCTGCCGATTTGCGGGAAATGCCGTTGAAAAACGCCAAAAAAACAATTGAACAGTTTTCGCTCTCAGACTCAATTGATACAGTTATTTCCAACGGCCTTGACAGCATTGAAAGAGATTCATGTGAAGACATAGTTATTGCCGGAATGGGGGGGATACTCATTACTGAGATTCTTTCAAGAACTGAGTGGGTTTTTGACGCCAGGTATCGACTTATTCTTCAACCCATGAGCCATCATGAGGATGTCAGAAGTTTTCTTTTTGAAAACGGTTTTGAAATTAAAGGTGAAAAATGCTGCCTCGATTCAAAACACTGTTATTGTGTAACTGCAGCTGAATACACCGGAATAAAAAACGAACACTCTCCGGCAGAGATATATACCGGGAAACTTGATAAAAGCACGGATGAAGCCTCAAGAATATTTCTGGCCAATCAACTTCGTCGCCTTGAAAAGAGGTTTAATGCACTGAAAAATTCGGGCGGTGAATCTGATGAAACACAGAGGCTTGGAGTTATAATTGAGGACTTTAAAAGAATTACGGAGGGCTTGCTATGATTACAGTAAGAATGATTTCGGATTTTATTGATGAAATTGCACCGTACGAAACAAAATGCGAATGGGACAACTGTGGTCTTCTGACCGGCGACAGTGATTGTGAGGTTAAAAAAATCGGACTTGCTCTTGACCTTACAAGCGAAACGCTTGAAAATGCAAAGCATGACGGTGTCAATCTGATTATTACTCATCATCCGATTATTTTTAAAGCGCAAAAGAGTTTTATAAAAGGAAATATGGCCTATGAACTTGCTAAAAGCGGAATCAATGCAATCTCGGCACATACCTGCTTTGATTGTGCAAGCGGCGGTGTGAATGATGTGCTTTCAAAAATTCTTTTGCTGACTGATTGCTATGGAATTGAAACCGCAGATTGTGCCTTACCGATGGTAAGAATCGGAAAAACCAAGGAGTATGAACCGGAAGAATTTGCAAACTTTGTTGCCGAAAGACTAAAAGCAACCGTCCGCTTTGTTGACGGCGGTAAAAAGATTCTCTCCGTTGCGGTTTGCGCAGGAGCAGGAATGTGTTTTCTTGATGAGGTAATTGCCGCCGGAGCAGATGCTTATGTCACGGGTGACATCAGCCATCACGAAATGATTGATGCAAAGGAAAAAGGAATCACTGTTGTTGCCGGCGGACACTTTGAAACAGAGAATCCGGCAATGGCTGAACTTGAAAAAATGATTAACAAGAGATTTCCCGGACTTGAAACAACGCTGCTCAATCAGAGCGCACCGGTTCGGTTTATCGGATAAAGGATTGATTAGATATGGCACTTGACGGAGTTTTTCTGTCAGCAGTTTGTGACGAATTAAAAAAATATGCATTATCGCTTCGTGTTGACAAGGTTCAGCAGCCGAGCAGGGATGAGGTTGTTCTTGTCCTGCGTGGAAAGAGCGGAACATATCGGCTTTTGATTTGTGTCAGAGCTGACAGTCCCCGTGTTCATTTTACATCACACAACATCCAGAATCCGCCGGTTCCGCCGATGTTCTGTATGCTGTTGCGAAAGCACCTTACTGCGGCAAAGATTGTCGGTATCAGGCAGAGTGAACTCGACAGGGTAGTGTTCATTGATTTTGACGCTTCAAATGAGATTGGCGACAGAGTTCGTCTTACTCTTTGTGTTGAAATCATGGGAAAATACAGTAATCTGATATTGATTGACGGTAATAACAGGGTGATTGATTCGGCAAAGCGTGTTGACATTTCCACTTCTTCCGTCCGTCAGATACTGCCCGGAATTGAATACCGACTCCCGCCGAAGCAGAACAAACTTTGCCTTGAAAACACAGAAACAGACTTGATTGTTCAAAGTATAACTCAGAATGAAAACAAATACCTTTCCTCTGCTATACTCGGAAGTGTTCAGGGCATTTCGCCGGTAGCGGCAAGAGAACTTGCTTTTCAGGCGGTTGGTGAGGATCGCTTTGTCAGTTCTCTTTCAGACAGGCAGTCTGAAAAGCTTGCTTCTGTAATTG
>JAEDHZ010000124.1 GCA_016292705.1 Clostridiaceae bacterium | reverse complement strand
GAAAAGGCGGTGGAAATTCTCAAGGAGAACCGCTCAAAGCTTGATGAGCTTGCCATGTATCTCTATAACAAAGAGACAATTACGGGCGATGAGTTCATGAAAATACTGAACGCAGAATAATCAGAGAACAAATTTTTAAGGCTGCCGCAGTCTTTCCGATTGCGGCAGCCTTGTGTTTTTATTCGTACGCTTTCTGAACGGCGTAATAGGCAGGTTTTTCATTTCCGTGCAGGTCAACAAGACCCCAGCCGGTTTCAACCGGACAGTCCTCCTGACCGCAGATGTAGCAGGCTTTGCTGTCTGAATAGCAGTAGACAAACGAGCCGCAAAGGAAGTCAAGCGAATAAATGTGCTTGAAGATATCACTGTAGAATCTTCCCTGACCCTCAGGCGTGTGCCGGTAATCATTGAGCTGATAGCCGCCCTGAATCTCCTTGTAAAGGTGGTTGGCAAGCTCGGAGTCAAAAAGCTTGTTTGCAAGCTCTTCCTCGTCTTTATATTCCAGAGAGAGCATATGATTTTTGAATTTTTCCGGAAGCCGGTTAATGAGCGTCATGATATCCTTGCGTGCGGCATCCTCGTTTTCAAAGCCGTAGCCCTTGAGTATCTCGTCTTTCTGTTCCTTTGTTTTAACATCGCCGTAGCCGATATAGCCGAATTCGCAAAGGATAATAGGCTTGTTTGTATATGCCCAAAGACCGCGGAGAATGAGATCCTGTGCCCAAAGCTCCTTGAAAACACTTTCAAAGCATCCGAGGTAAACATCCATACCAACATAATCGCAGAAATCAAGATACGGCTTCATATAGGTGCAAAGATTATAGAGCGCCGTTCCGCCGCAGTTGAAGCCAACAATGATGTCTTCCTTAACGCCCATCATTGCCTCTGCCTGCATTCCGATGAAGTCCGCAGCCTCTTTCACGGTCAACGGAAGAGTGAAATGCTCAATACCCATCTCGTTTGTAATCTGGAACGCAGAAACAATACCCTGAAGATCCGTTGCATAAAACGCAGCAATACGCTGAATTTCCGCCTTGTTCTTTTCATCACGGGGGTCAAGCCCGGCTTCTATGTAATCATTGGGATACGGAGTGATGCACATGACCTTGAAGCCACGGTCGGCATAAGATTTTGCCCTTTCCTTAAAACTGAGATAGCCCTTTGAAAGATTTCCCTCCTCATCAAACGGAAGGTCTCCGCAGTCAAAACGAACCCATTCGATGTTTGCGTTTTTGATTTGCTCATAGTTTTCGTTCGGGTGGCAGACGCCCTTCATGAAACCGCCCGTTTTTTCCTTCAGTGCTTCAACCTCATCGTTTGTCTGACTGATAAAATAGGATTTTGCCGCATTGAGTGCAATATAGCGAAGTCCCTCGGGGTCAACCTTTGTCATCGCCGTGTTCCAAAGCATTGTGATTGTTGCAACAAACGCGGTAAAAAACGAAATAATTGATTTCATTGTATTTTCTCCTCTTTCTCCTTTTGTTTATTCAGTGAAGCGTTACTGAATATTCAAAGCTGCCGTACCACTTGTTTGAAAGATAGTTGCGCGGTCTGAAAATAACCTCGTTTTCATAAACCTCCATCTGCATTCCGGTTCCCGGCCAGGGAACGCCGTAGCGGTTGAGCGAGCCGAAGGCGGGCAGGTTAACATAGAAAATTCCGTTTTGTTCTTCAACATTGTAAACATCAAAATACTTGTGAAGCACATCATTGTTGACGCCGGTGTGAAGATGACCGCTGATATAGAAAACATTCTTATTTGAATACTTTTCAAGCACGGCTCTGACCTTGTCGCTGCAATCGTTCATTGCGCCGTTTTCCCAAACGATCTGCTGACCGTTCGTGCCGTTGATTGACCAATGGCAGACAACGAAAACGGGCTTCATATCATTCGCAGCAGTTGCCTTTGCAAGCTCTGCGTCAAGCCATGCAATCTGAGTATCGGAAATTTCCGGCGTATCCCAGGAGTCGTCGGACTCATCGCTCAGGGTGATAAAGGTGTAGCCGTCAATTACCCTGCTGTAGTAAATTTTATCTATGCTTTCACCGAGATATTTGTTGTGCAGTTCAATAAAATTCTGTCTTGCCTGTTCTGCCGTGAGGTCAACCTCTGACGAATGACCGATATCATGGTTTCCGGTCGTGATGAAAGCCTGAGTACCGTCCGGCATACACTCGGTAACCGTTTTGAACATTGTGTTCATTGACTTTTTGTCGCCGTAATTTGTCAGATCTCCTGAAATGACAACTGCATCAATAGGAGACTGAGACTTTTTCAGACTTGTTACGCCGAGGCGCAGCGCCGCCTGAAAAAACAGCTCGCGGTAATCAATATGAACGTCCGAAAGCAGCGTGACGTTAAAAAGCACGTTGTCATCTTTTACTTTGAACGGTTCGTTGCTCCTTGAGTCGTTAAAGCCGGCAAAGGCCATTGAGACTGTTGTAATAACGGTAAGCAACACGCTTAAAAATTTCTTAATGTACTCCATCGTGTTTTCTCCTTTGTTTTGCATTATTAAAATAAAGATTTTTATTTTACAAGATCAATTGTCTTCTCGTAAACCGGCATATAGAATCCGAGCGGATAGTTCCTTGCACGAAGAACAACCTCGTTTTCATATACCTCTGCAATATAACCGCAGCCCGGAAGAATGTTTCCTCCGTTGCCGGTTTTCAGGCTCCTGGTGTTAGGAAACATAAACGACGGTAGGTTGATGTAATGAACGCCGTTAATTGTTTCAACCGACTGATGACCGAAAATCTTATTTGAAAGCTCTCCGCGCAGTCCTGCGTGAATGTGACCGCTGAAATAAAAAACATTCTTATACTTTTCAAGAACCGCCTGAACCTCAGCGCTCTGCGCTCCCATTCCATGCTCCGGGTCTATTTCCATTTGTCCGCAGGTTCCATCGAGCGGCCAGTGGCAAAGGACAAATGCCGGTTTTCCGCTCTCTGTTGCCTTTTCAAGTTCAGAATCAAGCCAGCTTATCTGCTTTTCGGAAAGGTAAGCGGAGGTGTTGTCCGCCTCAGTGGCAAGCACGATAAAGGTGTAGCCTTTAACCTCCTCGGTATAGTAAGCCTCCGTGAGGTTTTTGCCGCTGTACCCGTTATAGGCTCTGAGGAATTCATAGGTAGGATTTTCTCCGTTGCTGCCCGTTGTCCATGTGTCGTGATTGCCGACTGCGGCGATAAACTTTGAGGAAGTAACTTCCTTTTTAACGCACCTGTAAAAGGTTTCGTACTGTTCTCTTTCTCCTCGGTCTGTCATATCTCCGACGGCAACTATTGCGTCAACCCTTCCGTCAAGGTTGCGAAGCCCCTGATAAAGCACCTTTACCCTTGCACTGTCCTCATCGCCGGCCAGATGAGAATCTGAAAACGCCGCAAAGGAAAGCCGAAGTGCTTCTGCATTTTTAGGCTTGACCTGCAAAGAAAGACCTGTTGACGCAATGTTTGACAAGGCAAAAATTATTGTGACCAATAATGCAACAACTTTGTTGAAAAAAGCCGTAAACTTTGCCTTCATTGATTTTCCCCTTTTTTATTGCTGTTTATTTTACAAGCTTTATCGTTTTCTCGTAAACCGGCATATAGAATTTGAGTGCATAGTTTCTTGCGCGAAGAACAACCTCGTTTTTATATACCTCTGCAATATATCCGCAGCCCGAAAGGAGGTTGCCGCCGTTATTGCTGGCCCAGCCCTCGGTGTTGAGATACATATATGACGGCAGGTTGATATAATGGACGCCTTTGATTGTTTCAACCGACTGATGGCCGAAAAGCTTGTTTGAAACCTCGCCGCGCAGTCCTGCATGAACATGGCCGCTGAAGTAGAAGACATTCTTATACTTTTCAAGAACCTTTTTAACCTTATTGCTCTGTTCGCCCATTACCATATCGGGATCTATTTCCATCTGTCCGCAAACACCGTTGACAGGCCAATGGCAGAAAACAAAGACGGGCTGTTTTTTTGCTGTTGCTTTTTTCAGTTCCTTATCAAGCCAAGTTATCTGTGTGTTGGATATGTAAGCTGAAGTATTATCGCTTTCGGTGGACAGCATAATGAAAGTATAGCCATTTATTTTTTGAGTGTAGTATGGCTTTTTCAGCTTTTTGCCCGTGTAATTATTATAAGCTCTGAGAAACTCGTAAGTAGGTTTCTTTTCACGCAGGCTCTCTGTCCATGTGTCGTGGTTTCCGACAACGGGAATGAATTTTGAAGTTTTGATGCTCTTTTCAACACAGCTGTAAAAGTTCTGATACTGATTTCTTTCTCCGTGGTTGGTCATGTCTCCGACGGCAACAATTGCATCCACTTTTCCGTCAAGGTCGCGAAAGCCTTGCGAAAGCATGTTCATTCTTGCAACGCCAACCCCGGTCAGATGAGAATCCGAAAGCGTTGCAAAAGAAAGACGCAGCGCTTTTTCGTTTTTGGGCTTGACCTGTTGAGAGAGAGCCGGCGACACAATACCCGATGCCGCAAAAATAACTGATACCAAAATTGCAACTATTCTGCTTAAAACCGCCATTGCTGCTGTTTCCATAATGAATTTTCCCCTTTCTAAAATTAATATTTGCTTATTATTTTACAAGCTTTATCGTTTTCTCGTAAACCGACATATAGAAGCCGAGCGCATAGTTCCTTGCACGCAGAACAACCTCGTTTTTATATACCTCTGCAATATATCCGCAGCCCGAAAGGAGGTTGCCGCCGTTATTGCTGGCCCAGCCATCGGTGTTGAGATACATATATGACGGCAGGTTAATATAATGGACGCCGTTAATTGTTTCAACCGACTGATGGCCGAAAAGCTTGTTTGAAACCTCACCGCGCAGTCCTGCGTGAACATGACCGCAGAAGTAAAAGACGTTCTTATACTTTTCAAGAATCGCTTGAACCTTATCGCTCTGCGCTCCCATTCCCATACCCGGGTCTATCTCCATTTGTCCGCAGACTCCGTTGATTGGCCAATGGCACATAACAAAAATGGGTTTGTCCTTTTTTGCAGCTTTTTCCATTTCACTGTCAAACCAGCTTATCTGCTCATCGGAAAGATTCTCCGTGAAAAGAACAATAAAGGTGTAGCCTTTAACCTCCTCAGTAAAATACGGCTTTGTGAGATTTTTGCCGCTGTATTCATTATAGGCTCTGATAAATTCGTATGTAGGATCTTCTTCGCGCAGGTTCTCCGTCCGTGTGTCGTGGTTTCCGGCAACGGGAATAAATT
>JAEDHZ010000123.1 GCA_016292705.1 Clostridiaceae bacterium | reverse complement strand
ATGGGGGCTATCCTTTCAAACTTCGGCCTGCCGGAAGCTCCGGCACACGAATGGCTCGCTCCGTCCGGCTGCGGATTTTCCGTGCGCATCACTCCGTCATTATGGACGGCAGGGAGAAAATTTGAAGTTGTGAGCGAAATTCCGTCTTCCGCAGAAACAGGCGGAAACTACTATGACGGCTGGGACTATTACCCCGACGAAAGCGATGATGATTTTGATGTTTCTCAATATATTGATTAACCTCTGATTGGAGAAAAACGAATGAATATTCTTGTTCTCGGCGATGTTGTTTCGCAGTGCGGCTGCGAAAAAGTCCGCGCCTGTGTTCCGCCGTTCAAGCGGATCAAGGGCATTGACCTCTGCATTGCAAACGGCGAAAACTCCGCAAAGGGCAACGGCATCACACCCGAAAGCGCAAACGAACTTTTTTCAAGCGGAATTGATTTCATCACAACCGGCAACCACGCATTCCGCCGCCGGGAAATGTATGATTTTTTTGAAGAAAACGACTGCGTTGTCAGACCGTATAACTATCCCCCCTCAGTGCCCGGAAAGGGAGTCGGAATCATTGACATGGGCAGAGTTCAGGTTGGTGTTATCAACCTTTCCGGAACAATGTTCATGGAAAGCCTTGAAAATCCGTTTGACGCCGCCGACCGTGCGCTTGAGGAAATCAAAAACTGCAAAATCAGGCTTGTTGACTTCCATGCGGAAACAACGAGCGAAAAACTTGCGCTTGCCTATTATCTTGACGGCAGAATTTCCGCCTTTTTCGGAACGCACACCCATGTTCAGACAAGCGATGAACGCATACTTCCGAAAAAAACGGGCTACATTACCGACCTCGGAATGTGCGGCCCTTTTGAAAGCGTCCTCGGCGTGAAAAAAGAGATTGTGATTCAAAAATTCCGCACCAGACTTCCCGTCCGTTTTGAAACCGACGAAAACGCACCGTGCCTTGTTCACGGCTGCATTTTCACCGTTGACGAAAAAAGCGGTGAATGTCTCTCGGTGGAACGCATAGAGCTTGACTAAAGGAGAAGAATAACAACAATGAAACGAGCTTTTATAATTTTTCTTTGCGCCGTTCTTTTTTGCCTGAGCCTTTGCTCCTGCAAAAAAAATCCGGAGAGCACTTTTCCGCCGAGCGAAGAAAGCACAACGCTTTCCACGGCGGAAACCAAGCCGCAGCCAACGCAGTTCAAAGCGGTTGTGGGCTATTATTCTTCCGATTCGCTCAATCCGTACAAAACAAAAAGCCGGACAAATCAGTGCATTGCTCCGCTTGTTTATGATTCGCTTTTCAAGGTTAATGAAAACTATGAGGCTTTGCCCTCGCTTGCCGAAAGCATTGAAATTGACGGAAAAAAGGTCACAGTCGCACTCAAAAGCGGACTTAGCTTTTCAGACGGCAACGCAATTACTGCCGCCGATGTTGCCCATTCCTTTGTTCTTGCAAAAAGCAGTCCGCTTTATTCAGGCAGACTTTCAAATGTTGCTTCATGCACCGACAGCGTTGACACCCTCATTTTCACCCTCTATGTTCCCGATATTTTTGTTGCCGCCTGCCTTGACTTTCCTGTCATTGAAAGAGGAAGCGGCAAAAAGGAAATTCCGACAGGCAGCGGACGGTATATATTGAAAAAGCAGGACGGAGCCTATCTTCTCACCGCTTCCGAAAACAGCACAAGCGAAGAAGTGATGGAGCAAGAGACCGTTCATCTGCTTGACATCGGAACAACGGAAAACCAGATCTATCTCCTGCGCACCGGCGCCCTTTCCTGCTTTTTTGACCCCGACGGAAAAAAGAGCAATCAGAAAACCGATGCGGCCGTTTCAAAGGTAATGCTCAACAACCTTGTTTTCCTCGGCTTCAACAGCGAAAACGAGCTGCTTTCCGACGCCCGTGTCCGCCGTGCAATTGCCCTGCTCACCGACAAGGACGAAGTTGCAGCTTCAGCTTATGATTCAATGGCGCAAAGTGCATTCTGCGTGTTCAACCCAAGATTTTCGGCAGCCGCCGCATTCAATGAGCTTAGCACCGTTGCAGATCCCATTGCCGCCGCCTCTCTGCTTGACGAATGCTCGCTGAAGCTGAGAAGCCCCGCATCAAAGGTCAGGCTGACAAAGGAAGGTAACCTCGCTTTCCTCCGCCTTGTTGTCAACGATGATGAGCGCCGTGTGAAAGCTGCAAACCTCATAAAATCACGCCTTGAAAAAGGAGGCTTCACGGTTGAGCTTTCAAAGCTGTCCTTTGATGAATACACAGCAGCAATTGAAAGCGGAAATTTTGACCTGTATCTCGGCGAAGTCAGACTCAGCGCAAACATGGATCTTACCCCGTTTTTTTCAAGCGCAGGAAAAGCAAGATACGGAATTGACCTCAAATCTCCGCTGTGTTACGCATATTTCGACTATAAAGAAGGAAAGATAGATATATCAACCTTTGAAAATGTTTTTGAGGAGGAGATGTGTTTTCTTCCCCTGTGCTACCGCATGGGCGCAGTGTACTATTCAAGGCCTCTGAGCTTTGAAGGCGCTCCGACAGAAAGCGATATCTATTCAAACATATATTCCTGGAGCTTTTAAAGCGGAAAGAAAGGTTGTCATACATACTTTTTTAAGGAGTAGGCTATGACAAACAGCGAAAACTTCATCGGCGCAATGTCCGCAATGTATAACTGCCTTGCCGCAAACCGGACTTATCTTGACTCGCTCAATGTTTTTCCCGTTCCCGATTCAGACACGGGAACAAATCTCTGCCGAACGGTGAAAGCCGGCGCAGATGCTGTCAGGCGGCAGGAAAAGCTTTCCGTCAACGAGCTTCTTGAAAAAAGCGCAAAGGCAATGCTCCGTTCTGCAAGAGGAAATTCCGGAGTCATTATCTCTGCCCTTTTCAAGGGATTTTCCGACCACATGAATCGATTTGATGCTTTTTTGCCGGCTGAGCTGTCTTCTGCTTTTGATTCTGCGCTCAAAAACGCCTGCCGTGTGATAAGCCGTCCGATTTTCAAGGGTACTGTGCTTTCGGTGGTAATGGCCTGCCGTGATTCTCTTTCAAAAAAGGACTTCCTATCCTCGCAGGAAGCGTTTTCCGTTCTTGCTCCGGCGGCGAACAAAGCGGCAGAGCAGACGCATTTTGATCTTCCGGAAGCGAACCGTGCCGGTGTTGTTGATTCCGGCGCAGCAGGACTTGCTCTGATGCTCGGCGCAGTTGATTCCTTTCTTTCAAAAAGGAGCGCACCGCAAAGCAGCCAGACAAAACAGGTTATTTTCAAAAAACATTCCAATCCGTCTGCTCTCGAATACACTTATTGCACGGAATTCATTATCCTGCGCAAAAACAACACACCCGAAACTGAGCTTGAAAAAAAGCTGTCCGGGCTTGGGAACAGCGTTATTGTTGTCGGAGACAGCGAAATCATCAAAGTTCATCTTCACACAAACGACCCCGGACGGGCAATGGAGCTTTCCTCGCCTTTCGGTGCGCTGACCGATATCAAAATTGACAACATGGCTCTCCAGGCAGAACAGAAAGGGCGGTGAAAAACTTGAACAGAAAAAGTGCATACGACATGAATATTCAGTATGTCAAAGGCGTCGGCGAAAAACGGGCGCAGCTTTTTGCAAAGCTTGATGTCTTTACACTTTATGACCTTGTTCACCTTTTTCCGCGCAACTATCTTGATTTCAGCTGTCCTGCGGCCATCAGCGAACTGAAGCCCGGATCGGTTTACTGTGTGAAAGCGATTGTCGGAACACCGGTGAGTTCTGCACGCATCCGCCAGGGCATGACCATCTACAAAACAGTTGCAACAGACGGAGACGGAGTGCTTCACATCACCATATATAACAGCCGTTTTCTTGCCGAAAAGCTGCAGGTCGGTGAGGAATATCTGTTTTACGGAAAAGTTACATCAAACCACGGTGCGCTTGAGATGGGAAGTCCCATTATCGAAAGTCCTAACCTCTCCACACCGATACGCCCGGTCTATCCGCTGACAGCCTCGCTATCTTCAAAAACGGTTGAAAACGCTGTCAGCAATGCGCTTGAGCTTTACTATAAAACCGAACCGTGCGATCCGATTCCCGATGAAATTCGCAAAAAATTCAGCCTTTGTCACGAACAGTTTGCGCTCAGGAATATTCATTTCCCGTCCTGCCTCAAGGATGCGGAAATTGCACGCAGAAGATTGATTTTTGAAGAGCTGCTTGTTTTGCAGACGGGTATGCTTTTGCTCAGAAGAAAGAACAAACGCAAAACCGAGATTGTGATACATAACGACTTCACTCCCCATTTTATCCGTTCGCTCCCCTTTGAGCTGACGAATGCACAGAAAAAAGCCGTTTCAGATGCGGTGAACGATATGAAAAAGTGCGAACCGATGAACCGCCTTTTGCAAGGTGATGTCGGCTCGGGCAAAACAGTTGTTGCGGCGGCACTGATGTTTTCAGCGGCAAAGAACGGTTATCAATCCGCTCTCATGGCGCCCACTGAAGTTCTTGCAGAACAGCACTATAAAACGCTTTCCTCAATGATGCCTGAGGATGTCCGTCTTGCAATCCTGACCGGATCTTCAACCGCAAAGGAGAAGCGGACAGTCAAAGCTGCACTTGAAAAGGGCGAAATCGACATTCTTGTCGGAACTCATGCAATCATTACCGATGACACCGCTTTTCATTCCCTCGGGCTTGTTGTCACAGATGAACAGCACCGCTTCGGCGTCCGCCAACGGGGCGCTCTTTCAAAAAAAGGCAAGCGTCCCCATGTTCTTGTCATGAGCGCAACACCAATTCCGAGAACGCTCTCACTGATAATTTACGGCGACCTTGACATTTCCGTTATTGATGAGCTGCCAAAAGGACGGCAAAAAATCAAAACCTATTTTGTTGATTCTTCATACCGCAAACGGGTGTATAATTTCGTTAAAAAGCACCTTGACCGCGGACTTCAGGGATACATAGTCTGTCCGCTTGTTGAGGAAAACGAAAGCGAGCTTGTCTCTGCGGTCAAGTATGCCGAAGATATCTCAAAAAATGAGTTTGCTTCCTATCGTGTGGAACTTCTGCACGGAAAGATGAAACCGAAAGAAAAAGCCCGGATAATGAAAGAGTTTTCCGATGGAAAAATTCAGCTTCTTGTTTCAACAACCGTAATCGAAGTCGGGATAGATGTTCCGAATGCGGTTGTTATGGTTATTGAAAACGCCGAACGCTTCGGACTTTCAACCCTCCACCAGTTGCGGGGAAGAGTCGGCAGAGGTTCTGTTCTTTCAAGCTGT
>JAEDHZ010000122.1 GCA_016292705.1 Clostridiaceae bacterium | reverse complement strand
CAAAATAGGCGTCTATTGCACGGCGATAGGCATTTGTAACAACGGAAACATAGTATTCCGATTTTGCTCTGCCCTCAATTTTGAAGCTGGTAATTCCTGCTTTTATAAGTTGAGGAATGTGCTCAATGAGGCACATATCCTTTGAGTTGAGGATGAATGTTCCGCCGTCTGCGTCCTCAATCGGAAAGTATTGTCCCGGGCGCTTTTCTTCAACAAGGCTGTATTTCCAGCGGCAGGGCTGGGCACAGTCGCCCCGGTTTGAATCTCTGCCCACAAGGTAGTTTGAAAGCAGACAGCGACCGGAAAATGACACACACATTGCCCCGTGAACAAAACATTCAATGTCCATGTCCTCGGGGATATTCTGCCTGATTTCGGCAATTTCTTTGAGCGAAAGCTCCCTTGCGGTAACAATGCGTTTTGCGCCGAGAGCATAAAACGCATTGGCGGCGGCATGGTTAACGATGCCTGCCTGGGTTGAAACATGAAGCTCAACCTCCGGCGCATACTTTTTTGCATATTCCATAACGCCCAGGTCGGAAACAATGAAGGCGTCAACTCCGATTTCCTGCGAGTTTTGGAGAAAAGAGGGCAGGAGAAAAAGCTCGCTGTTCCTCGGCAGGGTGTTCACTGTCTGATAGACCTTGACTCCTCTCTCGTGGCAGTATTCGCAAGCTTCCTTGAGCTGTTCGGGGTTGAAGTTTTCCGGCGCAGTTCTCATACCAAAAACAGAGCCGCCTAAATAGACGGCGTCTGCTTTATATTTGACTGCGGCTTTGAGCCTTTCCATATCGCCCGCAGGGGCAAGAAGCTCAGGCTTTTTGAGTTCCATAGTCATTTTATCAATCCGATTCATAAAAGATTTTTTCGGTGTTCTTCTGGTGCTCGGCGGCAGTTTCGGCAAGGTAGATGTTGCCCTTTGCGTCGTGGCAGAAGAAGTGGTAGCTTGTTTCGCTCGGATTGAGCGCAGCCTCAATCGCATCAATTCCCGGGTTGCAGATTGCTCCCGGCGGAAGTCCCTCGGCGCTGTAGGTGTTGTAGGCGTCAAGATAGATTGAGTAATAGAATTCACTGAAAAGATTATACTTGTTTGCTTCAGTGATGTAATCTTTGGTGGAATTCATCTGCAGCTGCGGATAGGTTGCAGAATCGTGGAGACGGTTATAAAGAACCGAGGAAATAACTTTCATCTGCGATTTGTCCTTTGCTTCGCGCTGAATGATGGAAGCAAGAATAATTATCTGATCCTGAGTCATTCCGAGTTCTTTTGCCCTTGTTCCGAATTCCTTTGTCCATTTCTTTGTGAAGTTTGAAAAGAGCTTTTTGAGAACGGAGTTTGCGTTTTCGCCGATATAGAAGTCGTAGGTATCCGGGAAAATGTAGCCCTCGGCTTTAAGATAGCGTCCGGTGTTTGCCGGAATGTTTTTATAGAAGCTGAACTGCTGACCGGCGATATCAAGGTTTGCATAAAGCTTTTCTGCGGTGCAGACATTATACTTTTCAATCTTCTCAAAGATCTGTGCAATTGACCAGCCCTCAGGGAATGTGAGCCTTACCGTATCCTTGGAAACGGAGTTTGAAACCTTAATTGTTTCAAGCATAACTTCAATTCCGCTGCCCGGTTCAAGATAGTATACACCGGGATTGTACTGGATTTTGACATCCTTTTTCTGGCTTGAGCTGTAGGCTTTGTCATAGTGCCTGAACTTGCAGAAAAGTTTGGTAATGAATTTCTGGCTGACAAGACCATTGTCGCAAAGTATGTCGTATACATCATCAAAGTCGGAATCCGCCGGTATAACAACGGAAACAGTTTTTGTGCTGTCGCTTTTTTTGAGGACAAGGATGTCGTTGATTGTTGCAAGCGCAAGGGAGGACGCAGTTGCCGTGATGATTGCAATTATTACCAGACAGATGCAAAAAACAATAAAGCTGCGTGTGCGCTTCAGCCTTTTGCGCTCTTTCATTTTTGCTTGTTGCTCCGGGGTGAGAACACGTGCAGGCTCGCCCTTCCTCTTTTTTGCCGGCTTCCGGTTTGCGGAAGCCTTTTTCTTCTGCGCTGAATTTTTTGCGTTTGAAGCCTGCTTTGCGCCGGAAGACCTTGTTGCTGCAGATTTTTTGTCCGGAATATTAACTGCAAAGTTTTCATGCGTTCTTTCTTTTTGCCGGTTTTCCGGAACGGAACTCTTCGCCGGAACATATTCATCCGGAACATGGTTGAACGCATCAATTGAAACCTTGAATTTGCCTGCCCTCGGATTGCCGGAATTGAGAGGGTTTTGTCCGTTACCCGACGGCGGATATGATCTTGAGTCCATATTGTCCTCCTTATGTCTGAGCGGTCAGCGACCGCATATTTCGTTTTCTGTGATGATGACCGGAACCGGAAAGTCAAATCTGTCCTGCGGAAGTGTTTCAAAAAGGCATTTTCCAAAGCAGAGACCAACCGCTTTTCCTTTGAACGAGGAAAGGAAGCGGTCATAATATCCCATTCCGTGTCCGAGCCGGGTTCCGTCTCTTCCAAAGGCGAGTGCCGGAACAATAACAAGCGTTTTTTCGTCTGCTTCAGCTTTTTCGGAGGTCTCTTTCGGTTCAAGGATTCCTTTGAATGAGCCTGCCTCAAGGCTGTCTGTGCTTTCAAGATAATGAAAGCTCATTTTTCCCTGACTTTCACAGCGGGGGAGCGCCACTCTTTTTCCGTCGCCAAGGGCTTTTTCAATGATGAGCCTTGTCTGAACTTCCTGGCTGTATGAAAAGTATGCAAAAACCTTTTCGCAGGTAACATAATCGTCAAGGGAAAAGAGTTTTTGGGCGATTATGCGGCTTAAAGCCTCTTTGTTTTCAACCGAGGTACGAAGTTCTGATGCCTTTTTTCTCAGTCTTTCCTTTTCTTCACTCAACTGCATTGGATTGAACTGCGGATTTCATCGCTTTTTGCTCTTGAAACGAGTGCGGCAACAATTTCAAGACCGAAATCAACCGCAACGCCTGCGCCCTTTGCTGTGATGAAAATGCCGTCACGGACAACAGCGTTTTTGCTGATTATTGCGCCCTCAAGCTCCTTTTCAAAGCCGGGGAAAGCGATTGCCTCTTTTCCGGAAAGTATTCCCTTTCTGCCGAGAATTGAGGGCGCGGCGCAGATTGCGCAAACAAGCTTTCCCTTTTCAACCGCAAAGTCAATGGCTGAATGAACAACCGGGGAAGCGTCAAGATTCAGTGTTCCGGGCATACCGCCGGGGAGAATGACACCCTCAAGCTCGTCCGAAAGAATCAGCTCGCTGTCGGTGAGGTCGCAGGTGACGGGGATTGAATTTCTTCCGACAATCACGCTTTTTTTGATTCCGACTGTTCTGACCTCAACACCGGCTCTCCTGAGCATATCAATGGGAGCAACAGCTTCGGTTTCCTCAAAGCCGTCAGCAAGGAAACAATATACCATAATGAACAACCTCCGATAAAATTATAGATACTTACACGCTGTTTCAAAAACAAGGCTTGAAATTTCCTCAACGCTTTTCGGCTTGCCGTCTTCGGCGCAGACAATTCTTTTCCAGCCGAGCTTATCGCAGGCATAGTTTGCTGCAAGGCGGCAACGGCGGAGATATTCGACATCAAGCTCATGGATATCCTTTTTGCTTTCGTCGTTTTCATATCGCTTTTCAAGAAGTTTTTGCGAAACCTCAACGGGCATATCGAGAAAAACAACACAATCCGGGGCAGGAATGCCAAGCTTGCCATATTCAAACTCAAACAGCCAGTCAAGAAAGGCGTCCCAATCCTCCTGCGGAAGTTTCGTCATCTGGTGGCAGGCGTTTGAGGTGGTATATCGGTTTGCAACGATAACTTTTCCGCCGTCATATTCCTTGCTCCAGAATTTTTTGAAGCTTGCATAGCGGTCAACGGCAAAAAAGGTTGAGGCTGCGTAGGCATTGACATCACCGGGACGGTGTCCCATTTCGCCTTTGAGATACATTCTGACGAGGGCGCTTGAATCATCTGCGTAGTTTGGAAGGTCAATTGCAAAAGCCTCCCTGCCGCTTTTTCTGAGGTTTTCAAGCAGAAGAGCCGCCTGGGTGCCCTTTCCGCTTCCGTCAAGCCCCTCAATAACAATCATTTTGCCCATACAGACACCGTTTTATCAGTAGGTGAGTATAACGGCGAAAACAGTGAGGTTTTCGTTTTCGGTGCGGTTTGCAATGGAGTGCTTCTCGCCGCCGAGGCAGATGCAGCTGTCGCCCTTATGAAGAATTTCGGTTTTTCCGTTGTCGTCATAGGTTGCCGTTCCCTCAATGATATAAAAGACTTCCTCCTCGTTTTCGTGAACATGAGCACCGATTGAGCAGCCCGGTTCAAGGAGAATTGTCCCGATAAGTCTTGCACTTCCCTTGTACTCATCCTTGTTGAGAATATCGGTAACAACAGCTTGTCCGTCGCCGCCGCGCATATTGACTTTAACGGTTGCCGTCATGTTTTCAGCTCTTTTGATCATCGCATAAACCCCCATAATAAATTAATTTCACAGTATTATATCAACATTGTTTGCAATTATCAAGAACAAATTTGTAAATATTGACAGTTTGCAGTATCAACATTAGCTGAAAAAACACCCGAATCCGACAATATATTGAAATATGTTTTTATTTTATTGTAATAATTGACAGTTTTTTCTTAATGTGATATGATGGTAAAAATTATAAGGAGGTCTAATAAATGGATAATCAGAAGCATTCTAACTTCAAGCGAGTCATCGCCTGCCTGATGGCAGTACTGATGATTCTTACTGCTGCACCGCTTTCAGCTTTTGCGGCAGATGAGCATACGCACGAATATGAAGCACAGGGAAAGGTCACCGTAACTCGTGTCGGAGACAAGTATGTTGTTGGAGATGAAACATACAAGTGCGCTTTGTGCTCAGAAACAAAAAAGGAAAAGGTATATCTTACCGATGACTTCAACAAGTTTGCCGATGCGGCAAAGGAAATTACTGGTTCCGGAAAGTATAATGACAACTGTGCCGAGTTTGTTGCTGTTAAGAGTGCATACGAGGCATTGACCGGTCTTACTGCCGGAACACACTATGCGTCTTTTATCAGCAGAAGGGTAACAGCAGTTTATGATGCAGTTGAGGCATTTATTGATGAATATAAAAATAATGCCAATGAAATGACACGCAGCTTTACCGTAAAATTCGTTTACTACACCGAAGACCATCAGGAAAAAGCTGTTGTGAGAGAAAGTGTTGTTTATGGTGACAGCGCAATCGCTCCTGCAACCACAGAGCTTTCCTCAACCTTCTATTGGGACGGC
>JAEDHZ010000004.1 GCA_016292705.1 Clostridiaceae bacterium | reverse complement strand
TCATACGCCATATCATACAAAAAATCCTTTCTATTTTGTATTCTTTTTCCGTTGCCTTTTTCAGCCGTTTGTTGTAAAATATAATGAATAAATTGAGCAGGTCTGCCTGCTTTTACGGGAGATAATAAATGGCATCTGAGGAATTTTTTGAACTGAGGAAAAGAATAATCGAAAAGGACTTTTCGTCCATGAACGAGATGCAGAAAAAGGCCATTTTTCATACCGAAGGGCCGCTTCTCATCCTTGCCGGCGCAGGCAGCGGAAAAACAACCGTAATTGTTAACCGCATTGCAAACCTTGTCAAATACGGCAAGGCGTGGGCAAGCCGTCAGGTGGATTTTGAGCCGTCCGCAAAAGATGTTGAGTATATGAAACGCTATCTTGACGGCGAAAACGAGCTTTTCTTTGACATTGAGGACCTGCTTTCGGTTGACAGCGCAAGACCGTGGCAGATTCTTGCAATAACTTTTACGAATAAAGCCGCAAACGAGCTGAAGGAGCGCCTTGAAAAGCTCCTCGGTGCGGATGCAAACGAAATCTGGGCGAGCACCTTCCACGCCTGCTGCGCACGCATTCTTCGCCGTGACGGCGGTGTTCTGGGCTTCACCTCGGGTTTTACCATATATGACACCGATGATTCAAAAAGGCTCATCAAGGAGTGCCAGCGGCAGCTGAGTATCAACGACAGCGTGCTTTCCTATAAAACCATCCTTTCGGAAATCAGCAAGTCAAAGGATAATCTTGTTTCACCGCAGGAGTATATCAGACAGGCGGGCAAGGATGTCCGCTATCAGAAAATCGGCATGGCTTATAAAATGTATCAGGAAGAGCTGAAAAAGGCCGATGCAATGGATTTTGACGATATCATCGGCAACACGGTGCGCCTGCTTGAAAACTACAGCGAGGTGCGTGAATACTATCAGCGCAAGTTCAGATACATAATGGTTGACGAATATCAGGACACAAACCATGCGCAGTTCAGACTGACCGAGCTGCTTGCCGGCGGACGCAAAAACATCTGTGTTGTGGGCGATGATGACCAGAGCATCTACCGTTTCCGGGGAGCAACGATTGAAAACATCATGAGCTTTGAATCGCATTACGCCAACGCAACAACAATCCGCCTTGAACAAAACTACCGTTCAACGCAGACAATTCTTGATGTTGCCAATGAGGTCATCTCAAACAATACCCAGCGCAAGGGCAAGAACCTCTGGACAAAGAACGGCGCAGGCGACAAGGTTATTATTGACACTGCCTATGACGAGCAGGACGAAACAAGATTCATCACGGACACAATTGAGGAAAATGTCGGCAGCGGAAAATATAAATTTTCCGACCACGCTGTGCTGTACAGAATGAATGCGCAGTCAAACTCCATTGAACGGGGAATGGTCCGTGCGGGTATCCCGTATCGCATTATCGGCGGCTTCAGGTTTTATGAACGGGCGGAAATCAGGGACGCTCTTGCATATCTGACCGTTGTCAACAATCCGAACGACAACATCCGCCTCAGCCGGATCATCAATGTTCCCAAACGGGGAATCGGCGACACAACGGTCAACAAGGCTTTTGAAATTGCGAGCGGCCTCGGTCTGAGCCTTTTTGAGGTAATTTCCCACGCCGATGAATATGAACAGCTCAGGCGCAGCGCAAAAAAGCTCCTGGAATTTTCCGCACTCATCAAGGATTTATATTCAAGAGCGGACGGAATGCAGCTTGATGCGCTTTTCAAGGAGATTATTGAGCGCACCGGATATCTGAGCTTTTTGAAGCTTGACCAGGAAAAGGGCGAGGAGCGCATGGAGAACATCTCCGAGCTTATCACAAACCTTGTGACCTATGAAACGGAAAATGAAGAACCGAGCCTTTCAGGCTTCCTTGAGGAAGTTGCGCTCATGACCGATATTGACAACTATAACGCACAGACCGACGCAGTGGTAATGATGACGCTCCATTCGGCAAAGGGACTTGAATTTCCGGTTGTTTTCATTCCCGGAATGGAGGAGGGGATTTTCCCCGGCGCTCAGAGTATGTACTATCCGCAGGAGGTTGAGGAGGAGCGCAGACTTGCTTATGTCGGCATCACGAGAGCACGGGAAAAGCTTTATCTTTCCCACGCAAACATGAGGATGCTTTTCGGCTCAACCTCACGCAATCTTCCGTCCCGCTTCCTTGTTGAAATTCCGGAGAATCTGACCGAGCGTGTCGGACGGCAGAATCCGTCCGTCGGCGAACCGTTCGGTTCTTTCGGAATGAATCAGTCCGGGGGTTTTTCGGGCGGATACCGCACGGGGCAGGACTTTGCCCGCCCCGGACAGGCATACAGCGGCAACGGCTTCCTTTCCAAAAACCGGACAGCCGCACCGAAGAAAAAAACACCCGTTTCAACCGTTTCCTTTTCTGCCGGAGACACGGTTGTCAGCAAGGTTTTCGGCGTCGGTGTTGTTCTCTGCGTCAAAAAGATGGGCGGCGACAGTATGCTTGAAATTGCCTTTGAAAAGGCAGGAACAAAAAAGCTGATGGCAAACTATGCAAAGCTTGAAAAGAAATAGATTTTTTAAGGGAGAAACAGAAATGAAAACATTGAAAAAAATACTTGCTGTGATACTTTGCGCAGTGCTTGTTTTTTCGCTTTCAGCGGTCTCCTTTGCGGCGGAAAAGACCGAACCGGTTATCGTTGTCAGCGGTCTTGCCTCCTTCCCTCTTTATGACGGGGAAACAGGCGAGCAGGTCTTTGCTCCGTCAGCAAAAGCGATAATGGGCGTTGTTGGCGAATCAATTCTTCCGCTGACAAAATCGCTGCTTTCCGGCGATTGGAACTATTTTGCGGACAAATGCTTCAAAAAGATATATAACGGACTTTTTGAAATCATTTCCTGCGATGAAAAGGGCAACCCGCTCCACAGCATCAAGGCACCGACCTTTCCGCTTTCGGTGGACAATTACCCGGAAATTCTTGAAAACGAGAACGACGAGGACGAGCAGGGCATTGCAAAGGCTCTTGCCGCAAGGTTCGGCGGAGATAATGTCTATTATTTCAACTATGACTGGCGGCTTGATCCCCTTGAAACCGCAGACGGCCTCAAGGCATTCATTGACAATGTCAAGCAGGAGAAAAACAGCAAAAAGGTCACTCTTGTTCCGTGCAGCATGGGCGGAGTTGTCGCCAACTCATACCTTTACAAATACGGAAACGCAGATGTTTCAAAGATAGTCTACTGTCTTGTTGCTTCAAAGGGTATTGATCTTGTTGGCGAGCTTTTCACAAAACAGCTTGAAATCAACACCGATTTGCTGCTTGAACGCCTTTTCAGCTTTGAAAGAGGGGAAATTTTCACCCAGACTCTTGTCTCCCTTTTGCAGACGGGCGTTGAGATTACTCCTGCGCTTTCAAAGGCGATTGACGGTTTTGTTGCCTCCTTCCTTGAGGCAACAAACGACAGGGCATATAACGAGATTCTTTCGGTTTCCTTTGCTTCAATGCCCGGAATGTGGTCGTTCTGTCCGGATGAATACTATGAAAGAGCAAAGGCGGAGATGTTCCCGAACGGTGCGGATGAGGACTTTATCAGGCGACTTGACGAATATCACAATAATGTTCAGAATAAGGCCGGAACGCTCATGAAAAACGCAAAGGAAAGCGGAACAGCCGTCTATATCACTGCCTCCTACGGTTATGTAGGCTTTCCCGTTACCGAAAAGGGCTGGGAGCAGAGCGACTGCCTGATTGAAACAAAGAACGAATCCTTTGGTGCAACCTGTGCGCTTTACGGCGAAAACCTCGGTGAGAATTATAAGCCCGCTGCAACAGTCTGCAAGGACGAAACGCACACCCACCTTTCAACCGACGGAATCATTGATGCTTCCTCCTGCCTTTTTCAGGAGCAGACCTGGTTCATCAAGTATATGAAGCATGTTGGATTCAAGAACAACACTCAGGCAAGCGAGCTTTTGCTCTGGCTTGTTGGAAGCGGGGAAGAAGTTTCCGTCAACAGTGAGAACGGCTATCCGCAGTTTTCAGAGTTCAACAACACCACCGGAAAGCTTTCCTCACTCACGGGCAGTGAGATCAAGCACAGTATTCTTGACGAACACTCAAGCTTTCTTTCAAGACTTTTTGAATTTTTCAAGAATCTTTATTCGACAATTCAGAACCTTTTTGCAAAATCTAAGTAACAGGAGATAACCGGAATGAAAAAGATAATTTCACTTTTCCTTTGCGCTGTGCTTGTTTTTTCCTGCGCTTCAACCGCTTTTGCGGCAAATGAGGAACGCACGCCCGTAATTGTTGTCAGCGGAATGGGAACTTTCCCGATTGTTAACAACGAAACCGGCGAGAATGTTTTTCCGCCTTCGGCAAAGACGATAATCAGAACCGTTCTGGGTGCTGCTCCGTCGCTTGCTGCCTCGGTTGTCAGCGGAAAATGGGAGCTTCTCGGAAAATACGGCGCAAAGCCGATTCATGACCTTTTTGAGGGCATGAAGTGTGACGAAAACGGAAATCCGGTTTATGACACCACGGAAAAAACTTTTCCCGGTGCAGCCGGTCAGTATGACGAATTCAAGGAAGGCGAAAGCGTTGAACTTGCTGTTGTCCGTTCGTGTGCGGACGAAATCGGCTGGGAAAACACATATTATTTCTATTATGACTGGCGCAGAAGCGCACTCGACATCGCCGATGACCTTGAAAAAACCATTGACTGCGCAATGCAGGAGACGAACAGCAAAAAGGTTTCCCTCGTTGCAATGAGTTTCGGCGGAACAATAACCTCGGCTTATCTCTATAAATACGGCTCCCAAAAGCTAAAAAATGTTGTCTATGCTTCCAGCGCAATCTACGGAACGGACACGGTCGGCGAGCTGTTTTCCGGCAACATTGAAATCAGGATGGATGCTATTGTTGATTATCTTGAAGAGTTCCTCATCGGAAGCGACTTCGCATATAACGCCGTCGGTCTCACAAAGGATGTTCTTGCAAAATACGGCAAAAGCGCAAAAAAAGCGGTTGATGCTTACTTCCTTTCAATGCTTGAAGCATTGCGTGAGCCTGTTTATTCAAAGGTCTTTATGGACACCTTTGTCCGCTTCCCCGGCGTTTGGGGACTGATGAACTCACGGTACTATGAGGACGCAAAAAAAGCAATGATCCCCTACGGAAACCTCAGCGAAAGCTTCATAAAAAAGACTGATGAATATATGTACAGCGTTCAGATGAAAACGGAAGAGCTCATCGCAGCCGCTGAAAAAAACGGCGTAAATGTCTATATTATCGGTTCATATAACTATTCGGGTATTCCCATAACAAAGGGCTCAAAAAACCATTCCGACTGTCTCATTGACACCTATCTCATGGGCGGACTTGCAACCGTTGCAGATTACGGCAAAACACTCAACGGCTCTGTTGATGTTTCAAAAAAGGTCTGCACAAACAATGCGCACAATCACGCTTCAACCGACGGAATTATTGATGCTTCAACGGGAATTCTTCCGGAAAGAACCTGGTTCATCAAGAATATGCGCCATGTAGAATACGGTTACAACAGTCAGGCAAGCAAGCTCGTTGCCTGGGTTGCAACAAACGAAAACGGAGTCGATATTTATAGCGATTCACGCTATCCGCAGTTTGTTGACATGAACAGAAACACCGGCCTTTTCTCCTCTCTGACTGAGGGCATTGAAGTTTTGAACGAGGCACAGGAAAAGAGTTTTCCGCAAAAGCTTGATGAATGGTTGGGTCGCCTGGTTGCTTTTGTCAGGTCGCTCTTTTTGAAGACCGTATAAAATATTTTTAAAAACACTTTACAGCTCGGTTCATATTTAGTAATATATTTATAGATGTCTTCAGGATACATTGCTTTGAATCGACATTTTCACGGGAAAGGCAGTCACGGCTTTAACCTGACGCCTGTTTCCCGTGTTCTGAAAGGGCGGTAATTAAAAATGCAGAGTGTATATAAAAGAATCCTGCTCAAGCTCAGCGGAGAGGTTCTTGCCGGAAAGGACGGAAAAGGTATTGACTTTGAAACGGTCAATAAGATTTGCAAGGCGGTCAAGGACTGCGCCGATCTCGGCGTTGAGATAGGCCTTGTTGTCGGTGGCGGAAACTTCTGGCGCGGACGCAGCAGCGGAGAAATGGATCGGACAAGAGCCGACCACATGGGAATGCTTGCAACAGCGATGAACTCGCTTGCGCTTGCCGATACTCTTGAACAGCTCGGCGTTCCCGTAAGAGTTCAGACGGCAATTTCTATGCAGCAGGTTGCGGAGCCTTATATCAGAAACAAGGCAGTCCGTCACCTTGAAAAGGGCAGGGTTGTCATTTTCGGCTGCGGAACGGGAAATCCTTTCTTCTCAACCGACACTGCTGCCGCTTTGCGTGCGGCGGAAATCAATGCCCAGATTATCTTTAAGGCAACTAATGTTGACGGTGTTTATGACAAGGATCCGAACAAGTATTTTGATGCTGTCAAGTATGACACGCTCACCCACAGCGAAATTCTTGAAAAAGGTCTTGCCGTAATGGACAGCACCGCAGCTTCTCTTTGCAGGGATAATAAAATTTCAATCCTTGTTTTCAATCTCAATGATCCCGAGAATATTGTCCGTGCCGTGAAGGGTGAAAAAATAGGAACGGTTGTGTCATAACGGGGATTGGTAATAATTGCTGTTGTGTGGGCAATCGCAGCTTAACAGACCGGTTGAGCATTTTCATAAATTATTTTAAACATTACATTCAGTAAAAGGAGTTATCATTATGAAAGAAGTATTTGAAAAAGCCAAAACAAAAATGGGCAAAACCGTGAACGCTCTCAAGAGCGAATATGCAGGCATCCGTGCAGGAAGAGCCAATCCGCAGATTCTCGATAAGCTGACCGTTGATTATTACGGAACACCGACTCCTGTCGGTCAGCTTGCTTCCGTTTCTGTTTCCGAGGCAAGAGTTCTTGTTATTCAGCCGTGGGATAAGTCGGTTCTCAAGGGTATTGAAAAGGCAATTCTTGCTTCCGATATCGGAATCAATCCGCAGAACGACGGAACCGTTATCCGCCTGACCTTCCCGCCGCTCACCGAGGACAGAAGACGCGAGCTTGTTAAGGAAGTTCAGAAGATTGCTGAAAACTCAAAGGTTGCCGCTCGTTCAATCCGCCGTGACTGCATTGAAAAGCTCAAGGCAATGAAAAAGGATTCCTCCATCACAGAGGATGACCTCAAGGATGGCGAAAAGGAAATCCAGAAAATTACCGATAACTGCATCAAGGATATTGAAGCAGTTTCCGATGCAAAAGAAAAAGAGATCATGGAAATCTGATTATGAAAACACCGGGCTGTCGCCTTTGGCGTCAGCCCCCATTTTTGAAAAAAGCAGGGAAAATTTTTCCTGCTTTCTCCCGTTGTAAAAGTATTTTTTAGGAAGGAACCGTAAAATGGAAAAGGAACACATCATTCTGCCCGAGCACATTGCAATAATCATGGACGGCAACGGCCGTTGGGCAAAAAAAAGGGGACTTGAGCGCACGGAGGGCCACAAGGTCGGCGCTGAGGTTTTCAGAAAGATTTGTCAGTACGGCTCCGATATTGGAATAAAGTATATGACCTTTTATGCTTTTTCAACCGAAAATTGGAAGCGCTCCGCCTTTGAAGTCGGAACAATTATGAACCTTTTCAGAAAGTATCTTGAAGAGATGGAGGAGCGTGAGGGTGAAAACGAGGAAGCCGGCTATAACATTCACTTTATCGGCTCACGGGAGGGTATGCCCGAGGATATTGCGCAGCTTATGGATGTTGTTGAGGCGCGCTCAGGCGACAAAAACAAAATACATATCAACATTGCCGTGAATTACGGCGGCAGGGACGAAATTGTCCATTCAGTCAGACGCCTTGCAAAAAAGATTGAAAAAGGCGAGCTTTTTGCTGATGATATCACAGAAGAGATGATATCTGACAATATTTATACAGCGGGTCAGCCCGACCCGGATCTTGTTATCAGGCCGAGCGGAGAGGAAAGGCTTTCCAATTTCCTCATCTGGCAGTCCGCCTATGCAGAGTTTTATTCAAGCGATGTTCTCTGGCCGGACTTTACACCCGCTGACCTTGACAGAGCAATTGAGGAGTATTCAAAACGCAACCGTCGTTTTGGCGGAGTATAAAATGTGAAAGAAAGGACAGAAAAACCGTTTTCTGTTTGGTATAGATGTATGAAAAAAATCAAGTTCAAGGGCGAGAGGACAAGGTCAACGCTCATTATTACGGCTGCGCTCATTGTTTTCCTGGTTTCAATCTGTGCGGACTTCAGGCCTGGCTATACGATGCTTGTTGCCGCCGTGGCACCAATGGCAACCTATGAGTTTATGCACGCCTGTTCGGTGAAAAGTCCGCTGCTTTATGTCATTGCCTGCGCCGCAAGTGCCTTTTCGGCATTTTATGTCAGTTATGACATACCGCTCAAAGCGGTTGGAATCCTTGTGAGCTTCTATGTGCTTGTTCTTCTTTTCTTTGCGGTAATTCAGAACAAAAAAATCAAGTATGTTGATTCTGTTGTAACGCTGTTTGCCTCCGTTGCAATTCCGTATTCGTTCACTTGTTTCATTCGTCTCAACGACATTTCAAAGCTTGCTCCGGCTGAGCTTTCCCACCATGAGGGTGCGTTCCTTGTCATGCTTGCTTTTTCATGCTCATGGCTGACGGATTCCTTTGCTTTCCTTGTCGGACGCAAGATCGGAAAGCACAAAATGACGCCGAATATCAGCCCGAAAAAGTCTTTTGAAGGCGCAGTTTTCGGAACGCTTATTACCGCCGCAGCCAATGTTCTTTTGCTGTTCTGTTATTCGCTCGGAACGGGCAGGCTCGGGTATCACGCTTTCTTCGGTGAAAGCGCAATGAAGTATCTCTATATTGTTCCGGTTTCCTGCGTTCTTTCCGTTGTCAGTATGTTCGGTGACCTTGCCGCATCCGTGCTCAAGCGCAATGTCGGAATCAAGGATTACAGCAATCTTCTTCCCGGTCACGGAGGAATAATGGATCGTTTTGACAGCACTATGTTTGTTCTTCCCGTGCTTTACGGAATCTATGCGCTGATATACGCATAATTTTAAGGTGAAAGAAAATGACTGAAAAGCTTTCAATTTTAGGCTCAACAGGCTCAATAGGCACGCAGGCGCTTGATGTTTGCGAAAATGCAGGCATCGCCGTCACTGCCCTGACGGCGAACAGCAACGCAAAACTCATTGAAGCGCAGGCAAGGAAATTCAAGCCGAAAATGGTTGCCCTTGCCGATGAGGTTGCCGCAAAGGAGCTGAAAATCCGTCTCGCTGATACTGATATCAAGGTTCTCGGCGGTCAAAAGGGCGTTTGCGAATGTGCACAAGAGGAAACGGCAGACACTGTTCTCAACGGCATTGTCGGAATGGCCGGTCTTGAGCCGACTCTTGCGGCGCTGAACGCAAAAAAGGGGCTTGCTCTTGCAAACAAGGAGACTCTTGTTGCTGCGGGCAGCCTTGTAATCCGTACCGCAAAGGAGAACAATATCAGTATTCTTCCCGTTGACAGTGAACACAGTGCAATTTTTCAATGTCTTCAGGGGATGAATAAAAAGCAAGAGCTTAAATCAATAATACTAACGGCATCCGGGGGTCCTTTCTTCGGAAAAACAAGGAAGGAGCTTGAGAGCGTTACCGTTGCCGAGGCTTTGAAGCATCCCAACTGGAGCATGGGGGCAAAAATTACCGTTGACAGCGCAACGATGATGAACAAGGGGCTTGAACTGATTGAGGCGGTCTGGCTTTTTGGTGTTTCGCCGTCAATGATTCAGATTGTTGTTCACCGTGAAAGTGTTGTCCATTCGCTGATTGAATATGTTGACAATTCTGTGATAGCTCAGCTTGGCGTGCCGGATATGAGAATACCGATCCAGTATGCGCTGACTTATCCTGAAAGAATTGTTTCCCCGGTGAAGCGTCTTTCTCTCAGCGATTACAATAGTCTTACTTTTTCAAAGCCGGATTACGATACTTTCCGCTGCATCAGTCTTTGCCGCTCGGCAATTGAAAAGGGTGGTCTTTTCCCTGCAATTGCAAACGGTGCGAATGAAAAGGCCAACGAGCTTTTCCGCAACGGCAGAGCAGGCTTCCTCCAGATTGCTGACCTTGTTGAGGCGGCGATTTCAAACGGCGTTTCAAAGGATAATTATACGCTTTCCGATGTTCTTGAGGCTGACAGAGCCGCAAGAGACTTTGTTGAAAGCCATGTAAGGTGATAAAATGAAACTGAATTTTCTTGTTGCTTTTTCGGCGGTCTGGAGCAAGGCATGGCCGATTCTTGTTGCCGTCCTCTTTTTTGGATTGATAATCTTTATCCATGAGTTCGGACACTTCATTTTTGCAAAGCTTTTCAAGGTCAAGGTCAACGAGTTTGCGCTCGGAATGGGCCCGACCATCCTCAAAAAGCAGGGAAAGGTAACAAAATATGCTCTGCGCCTTTTCCCGATTGGCGGCTTTGTCAGTATGGAGGGTGAGGACGAGGAAAGCGAAGATGAGGGTGCGTTCTGCAACAAAAAACTCTGGCAGAAGATGATTATTGTTGCCGCAGGCGCAACCTTTAACATTATTCTCGGTGTGCTCATCTGCGTGCTGATTGTTGCCGGTGTCGGTTCAAACCAGAAAGATCCCCTTGTTGGAACAAACACGATTTCACAGTTTTATGAGGGCGCAGTCAGCAACGGCGAAAACGGACTGATGGTCGGAGACAAGATTCTGAAGATTGACTCAAGGCGTGTGTTTTCCGATTACGATATAAGCTTTCTCATGCAGCGCAACAACACGGGAAAATACTCCTTTGTTGTTGAGCGTGACGGAAAAAAGCTTGAGCTTCCCGAAGTCAACTTTGCCGTCCGTACCGGCGGAAACTTTTCCTATGATGAAAGCTGCGTCATTTCCTCGGTGAGTTCCAAGCTCAAAAAAGCCGGGCTCAAGGACGGAGACAGAATAATTGCCGTCAACAGCGTTAAGGTTGAAACAAATCAGGCGCTTATTGAGGAAATCGGCAAAGATAAGGACTATGAAATTGACTTTACCGTTCTGCGCGGTGATGAGGAAAAGACCTTTGAAAAAGTCAAAATGCAGACCGTTACGGTTTTCGATTTTTCAATCCTCGGTGAGGAAAGAGGATTTCTGAATGTTGTCGGCGGTGCTTTCAGATATACTGCCACAATGTCAAGAATGGTATATCTCAGCCTTTTTGATATTATTCGGGGAAGATACGGATTCAACGACCTTGCGGGGCCGATAGGAACTGTTTCCGTTATTGCCGATGTTACCGAGCAGAGCGTTCAGAGTGCAGACTGGAGCGCAATGCTCATGATTATGGCACTCATTACGGTGAATATCGGAGTTTTCAATCTTCTTCCGATACCGGCGCTTGACGGCGGAAGACTGTTTTTCATGTTCGTTGAGCTTATCACAAGGAAGAAGATACCCCCGAAATATGAAAACTGGATTCATGCCGCAGGTCTTGTTCTGCTCCTTGTTTTCATGGCGGTAATCTCCGCAAGCGATATCTGGAAGTGGATATCGGGAATAGGCTTCATGTAAATTCAGAAATCAGATGTTGGACAGGTGCTTTTATGATTGAAAGACGAGAAAGCAAAAAGATTAAGGTCGGAAACATTTTTATCGGCGGGAACAGCCCCGTTTCTGTTCAGTCAATGCTCAATGCCGAAGCGCATGACACTGAAAAAAACGTGGAGCAGGCAAAGGCACTTGAAAAAGCCGGGTGTGAAATTATCCGTGTTGCAGTGCCGGATCTTGAGGCGGTGAAAACCGTTGCGGCACTCAAGGAGAATGTTTTTGTTCCGATTGTTGCGGACATTCACTTTAATTATAAAATTGCGCTTGAATGTGTTGAGGCCGGTGTGGACAAAGTCCGCATCAATCCCGGAAATATCGGTGACGACGGGAATGTGAAAGCGGTTGCCGAAAAATGCCGTTCAAACGGTGTGCCCATTCGTATCGGCGTAAATTCCGGCTCGGTTGAAAAGCATATCCTTGCAAAATACGGTGCGCCGACTGCGCAGGCAATGGCGGAAAGCGCAATGTATCATGTCAGTCTCCTTGAAAGGTTTGACTTTGACGATATCGTAATTTCAATCAAATCTTCAGATGTACAGACAATGATTAAGGCATATAAAGAGGTTGGAGCAATGTGCCGCTATCCGCTTCACCTCGGAGTTACGGAGGCCGGAACAAAGCGGATGGGAATGCTCAAATCCGCTGTCGGAATCGGCTCGCTGCTGACGGACGGAATAGGAGATACAATCCGTGTTTCCCTCACTGCTGACCCGGTTGAGGAGGTCTATGCCGGACTTGATATTCTCAAGGCTGCCGGCCTGCGCAACGACACACCCACACTTGTTTCCTGTCCCACCTGCGGACGGACAAAGATTGACCTCATCTCCCTTGCGCAAGAGGTTGAAGAAAAGCTCAGGAGCGTCAAAAAGCCGATTAAAGTTGCAGTTATGGGCTGCGTTGTCAACGGACCGGGAGAGGCGAGGGAAGCTGATGTCGGAATAGCCGGAGGTGACGGCTGCGGCCTTGTTTTCAGCCATGGCGAAATCCTCAGGAAAGTCAGGGAAGAAGAGCTTGTCTCAGAACTTATGAAAGAAATAGACAATTTATAACATAAGGAAAAACATATAACAAAATGGAAAACAATGATTTTTTTTCGGTTTTCGGTGAAATACCGGAAAACGAACGGGCATCTGCTGCCTTTTCCGGCTGCAGAATTGATAACATCAGAATACATTTTGAGAGCAGGAAAATGGAACTTGAGCTTTCCTTTCCCGCTCTTGTTTCAGAGCCTGAAATTGAGTGTGTTGAAGAACTGCTCAAAAGCAGGCTCGACCTTTCGGAAATTGAAATCTTTCCTAAGATGCCGTCTGCACTTTTTTCGGAGGGATACTTCTCTTCCCTTGTCCGGAAAGTCAACTCGTCCGTTGCGGCGAGCAACGGCTTTTTTGTTGGCGCAAGCGCCGGTTTTGACGGAACAACGCTTTCGGTTAATCTCACCCACGGCGGAAAGAGCATCCTTGAAGCCTGCGGATGCAAGGACTTTATGGAAAGACTCATTCTTGACCGCTTTTCAAGAAAGGTTGCCGTTGAGTTTTTCGGTGATGAAATATCCGTTGAGGATGAAGCATATACCGAGATGATAAGGACAGCCGAGGACAACAATCTGCGTGCAAAGGGAATTGATCCCGAGGAAGTACGCGCCGCAGCAACAATGCCGAAAGAGCATAAGATCATTGAGGGAATACCGCTTTACTTTGAAACCGCTCATCCCGTACTCGGAAACAAGATTACCAAAAAGCCCCGTCCGCTTTCGGAAATAAGTATTGAGGACGGCTCCTGCGTTGTCTGGGGTGATGTCTTCGGTCTTGAGGTCAGGGAAACAAGGGACGGCAGGAGTAATATTGTTACTTTCAATATCACCGACCGTACATACGCTTATTCCTGCAAGATATTTGAAAAAAAGGAGTACTGCGCCCATATTCTTGAAAAAGTTTCCGACGGTGTAACGGTTCTTATCAGGGGCGATTTGACATTTGACAAATATTCGGGCGAAACCGTTATTAGCCCGAAGGCAATCTCAACAATCAAGAAGATTCCGCCGATTGACGATGCGCAGGAAAAGCGCGTTGAACTGCATTTGCACACAAAGATGTCCATGATGGACGGCATGACGGACGCAAAGCTGCTTGTCAAGCGTGCAATTGCCTGGGGACACAAGGCCATTGCTATCACAGACCACGGCGTTGTTCAGGCTTTTCCGGAGGCTATTGCCGCCGCAGACGGAAAAATCAAGGTTATTCTCGGCATGGAGGGCTATTTTATCAACGATGACGAGCAGAGCTTTGAGGACTGGAAAAAGGAAAAAAAGGCAAGGTATTACCACCAGATAATCCTTGCAAGAAACAGCACCGGGCTCAAAAATCTCTATCAGCTTATTTCGCTTTCAAATGTAAAATATTTCCACCGAAGGCCGATAATACCCAAAAGTGAGCTGATGCGTCACCGTGAGGGACTCATAATCGGCAGTGCTTGCGAAGCCGGCGAGCTTTACCGTGCAATATCCACGGGGCAAAGCGATGAAAAAATTCTTGAAATTGCATCGTTTTATGATTACCTTGAAATTCAGCCCTGCGGAAACAACAGCTACATGATTGACAGCGAGCGTTTTCCGCTTGTCAACAGCATTGAGGATATTCAGGATATGAACCGGAAAGTGATTCATGTTGCGGATGCACTCGGAAAACCGGTTGTTGCAACCTGCGATGTTCACTTCATTGACCCCGAGGACAGCGTTTTCAGAGCGATCCTCATGGCAGGTCAGGGATTTCCGGATGCGGACAAGCAAGCTCCGTTGTTCTTCCGCAACACGAAAGACATGCTTGCGGAGTTTGATTATCTCGGCGAGGAAACGGCAAGGGAAGTTGTCATTGAAAATCCGGGAAAAATTGCGGACATGATTGAAGAGCTGACCCCGATTCCGAGCGGAAACTATCCGCCCTCCCTTGAGGGTGCCGATGATGAACTCAAACGGCTCTGCTGGGAGAAAACAAAGCGCCTTTACGGCGATCCTGTTCCCGAATATGTTGCCTCAAGACTTTCGAGGGAGCTTGACTCAATAATCAAGCACGGTTTCGGTGTTTTGTATATGATTGCACAGAAGCTTGTTAAAAACTCAGAGGATCACGGCTATCATGTCGGTTCCCGTGGTTCAGTAGGTTCTTCCTATGTTGCAAATGCTTCCGGAATTTCCGAGGTCAATCCGCTTGCACCGCACTACCGCTGTCCGAACTGCAAGCACTCGGAGTTCTTCCTCAAGGGCGAAGTCGGTTCGGGCTATGACCTTCCGAAAAAGGATTGCCCGGAATGCGCAACACCGATGGAACGAGACGGTCATGACATTCCGTTTGAAACCTTCCTCGGCTTCAAGGGCGACAAGAGCCCTGATATCGACCTGAATTTTTCAGGTGAATACCAGTCAAGGGCACATAAGTATACTGAAGAGCTTTTCGGCTCCTCCCATGTTTTCAAGGCGGGTACGATTGCTACGGTTGCGGATAAAACGGCATTCGGCTTTGTCAAAAAGTACCTTGACGAAAGGGGAAGAAAGGTTTCCCGTGCGGAGGAGGCAAGGCTCACAATCGGCTGCACCGGTGTCAAGCGCACGACCGGTCAGCATCCGGGCGGAATGGTTGTTGTTCCGAATGCGTTTGAGGCGGAGGACTTCACCCCCGTTCAGTATCCGTCCGACGATTCAACAAAAGGGCAGACCACAACTCACTTTGATTTCCATGCGCTTCATGACACAATTCTGAAGCTTGATAACCTCGGTCACGATGTTCCGACGCTTTATAAGCACCTTGAGGATCTGACGGGAATCCCCGTTATGGAAACGGACATCTGCGACCCGAAGATTTACGAAATGCTGACAAGTACCGAGCCGCTCGGCGTCACGGCGGAGGACATTGACTGCCCGACAGGAACGCTGACGATTCCGGAAATGGGAACTCCGTTTGTTATTCAGATGCTCCTTGACGCACAGCCGAAGAACTTTTCCGACCTTTTGCAGATTTCCGGCCTTTCCCACGGAACGGATGTCTGGCTCGGAAATGCGCAGGATCTCATCAAGGACGGAATCTGCACAATTTCTGAAGTTATCGGAACAAGAGACAGCATCATGGTTTACCTTATGCACAAGGGTCTTGAACCGAGCCGTGCTTTCAAGATTATGGAAACCGTCCGAAAGGGGCTCATTGCAAAGGGCAAGGTTTCGGCAGAGGTCTGGGAAGGCATGGAGAAGGATATGCGTGAGCATGATGTTCCCGAATGGTACATCAAGTCCTGCTATAAAATCAAGTATATGTTCCCGAAAGCTCACGCCGCCGCCTATGTCAGTGCGGCATTGAGACTCGGCTGGTACAAAATATACAGACCGCTTGAATACTACGCCGCCTTTATGACCGTTCGTGGCGGAGACATTGACGCTGCCGCGGTTATTGAGGGCAGGGAAGCAGTCAAAAAGCGCATGGCCCAAATCAAGGCGGCAGGCAAAGATGCGGCTCCAAAGGAGCAGAATATGTTCCCCGGTTTGCAGGCTGTCAACGAGATGATGGCAAGGGGAATTGAATTTCTGCCCGTTGATATCTATAAATCCGATGCAAGTGTATACAAAATTGAAGACGGAAAAATCCGTATGCCGTTCAGTGCACTCAGCGGTGTCGGCGAAAACGCCGCAGTCGGACTTGCAAAAGCAAGAGAGGGTGTTGACCGCTTTGTTTCGGTTGATGACTTTGCCGCAAAGGCAGGTGCGTCCAGCGCCGTTGTTGAAGCATTGCGCCAGGTGGGAGCACTCAAGGGTATTCCGGAAACCAGGCAGATCAGCCTGTTTGATTTTTGAATGAAGAGAGGTGAGCAAAACGGATATCGAACTTTATGAGGGCGAGCGGCTTGATCCGCTCGGCGGAGGACTTTCCGTTGTTGTTTCAAAGGATCATATTTTCGGTACGGACGCTGTTTTGCTTTCCCATTTTTCAAATATCAGGAAGAAGGACACAGCCTGCGACATGGGAACGGGCTGCGGAATCATTCCCTTGCTTTGGTGCAAAAAGCAGACAGGACAGCTTTTTGCTGTTGAAATTCAGGAAAAGGCGTGCTCCCAGCTTGAACGCTCGCTCGTTTTTAACAGTCTTTCTGAAAGAGTAACCGTTATCAATCATGACTTGCGCAGTCTGAAAGGTGTTCTGCCGTTCGGAGCGTTTGACCTTGTAACGATGAATCCTCCCTATAAAAAGGTCGGAGCAGGAATTGAAAGCGTCAGCGAAAGTGATAAAATTGCAAGGCACGAAACAATGTGCTCAATTGATGACTGTTGCGAAGCGGCGGCAAAGCTTTTGCGCTTCGGCGGAAGATTTTGCCTTTGCCACAGACCTGAACGCCTTTGCGATGTTATGGTCAGTATGCGCCGGCACAACCTTGAGCCGAAAAGGCTTAGGTTCGTCTCCAAAAATGAGGGCAGTGCCCCATGGCTTTTTCTTGTTGAGGGAAAGCTCGGTGCAAACAGCTTTGTCAGTATTGAAAAGAATCTTTATATTGAGACTCCGGACGGAAAACCGTCAGAGGAGCTTCTGAAAATTATGGGAGATTACACGGAGGGAAGAAGATGAGCGGAAAGCTGTATATTGTCGGAACACCGATAGGAAATCTCGGGGATTTTTCGCCCCGTGCGGTTGAAACGCTCAATAACTGCGACTTCATTGCCGCCGAGGATACGAGGGTAACGCTCAAGCTCCTCAATCATTTTGAACTCAAAAAGCCGATGATCAGCTATTTTGAGCATAATCGCCGTGAAAAGGGCGAGATTATTACAGAAAGAATCCTTGCCGGCGAAAACTGTGCCCTTGTCACGGATGCCGGAATGCCGGCGGTTTCCGATCCCGGCGAAGATCTTGTTGCCCTTTGTGCTGAAAAGGGTATAGATGTGAAGGCTGTTCCCGGCCCGTCCGCTTTTGTTGCGGCTGCGGCGCTTTCGGGGCTGCCTGTCGGCAGGTTCACCTTTGAGGGTTTCCTCAGCGTGAACAAGCAAAGCCGTCGTGAACATCTCCTTTCCGTCAGCCATGAAAAAAGGACAATGATTTTTTATGAAGCACCGCACAAGCTTTCTGCAACGCTGAAAGATCTTTTTGAAACACTCGGTGACCGAAGAATTGCAATTGTCCGTGAGATTACCAAAATTCACGAGGAGGCAATCCGAACAACGCTGAAAGAGGCTTCGGAAAAATATTCCGAAACACCGCTCAAGGGAGAAATTGTTCTCGTCATTGAGGGCGAAAGTGAGGATAAGGCAGAGGCTACCCTTGAGGATGCTGTTGCTCTTGCAACAAGCTATGTCAGAGAGGGCCTCGGTGCATCCTTTGCAGCAAAAAAAGCGGCGGCGGAAACAGGCCTCAAAAAAGGCGATATTTATAATATGATTAAGGAAGTGTGACTATGGCAGAGTGGCTTCGTGACAACTGGTTTTATGCAGTTGCTTTTGTCGGCGCATGCGTTGTTGCGTTTTTCGCTTTCCGCGCAGCGGCAAAGGCAAGTGCGGCGCACAAAAAAAGCTATAAGGCTGAGGAGGAGTATATAAAAAGGCTCAAGGCACTCAAGGAAAAATATGTTCCGCTGAAAAAGCAGACTATTGAAAACGCATCGGACGATGAGCTTCTTGAGGGTACAGCACTCGGTATTCAGCTTTTTCTTCAGAAGCAGGAGGATATGGAAAAAGAGTTCTTATCCCTTTCTGATGAAAAAAAGCTCATATATACTCTGGATGTTTTTCTTTCCGATAAAACGCTCAACAGCTTTTTCAGGAGCAACACGGAAATACTCAAAAGCCGCCTTGTTCCGGCGCTTTCACTTGTCGGACTTTCCGAAGATGCCGAACGCATTTTGCCCGTTGCAAAAATGTTTGACGATAACGATGAGGACACATCGCTTGATGAAAAAAGAGTTGCGCAGCTTGATGAACAGCTGGAAACCGATGGCTTTTTAAGTTGTGTTAAACTTGCCGCTGCAAAATATATTAAAGAGAATGCGGAAGTTTTTGTCAACGGTGAATGATAATCAAAACGGATTTGAGTTATCCGATTGACTTTTTTCTTTTTAAAGGGTATAATACTACCGATTTTCCGTATCAACAGATTGGAGGCTATTATATGCGCAAGCTTTTGCCGTTTGTTCTGGCTTTTGTGATTGTTGTCTGCCTTGCCGCCTGCAAGGATAAGAACGAGCCGGTAAACTCAAACACAATCACAACGGGCGCATTGCCCGGTGCTGTTTCAACTCCGGTGTCGCAGCAGAGTTTGCAAAGTCAGGATGTCGGCAGTCCATCGGACGGAAATGTTCCCGAAACATATCTCCTCACCACTGCTGCCGATATGACAGTCCCGACTGTTATGACAACTGCGTTCAATATTGCGAATGAGAGCGTTTCAAGTGACCCGTTCACAACTCAGCCGATAACAACGGATATTAATCTCACTTCTTCGGCAATAACCGCTCCGGTTGTCAATACCACTGCGCTCCCGTCCGTTCCGACGGTGACCACAACGGACAAAGATGACAAAACCACCGGAAAAGAAGACGAAAGCAAAACAACATCGTCAGAAAAGGAAACTCAGGAATCAACAACAAATGCTTCAGCAAAGGCTATCAGCATTGTTGACGCCGGAGTCGGTCTTGACGGAAGCGGAAAGCGCATTATCTATTCCATTGATCCCTCCTGCGGAAGCTTCAAGTCCAACTCAACCGTCATTTCTGTCACTGTTGACGGGGAGGAGTTTGACAACATCCCTTGCAAAATCAGCGCAAGTAATCTTGATGCAAGCGGCTGCCAGCAGGTTTTTATTGACCTGAGCGCAGTTGAAGACCTTGCTGAGGGTTCAACGGTCAGTTTCAGCGTTCCGGCGGCTTTCCTTAATTCCAAGGACGGAAAAACCTACGGAAAATCATTCGGAAACACAATTGTTGTCTGATTTGAATAAACAGCCTGAAATATACAATATTCTTTTTGAAGCCGCCTTAAATGAGGCGGTTTTCGTGTCTTTTGAAAGGGAAACAACAATTCTATATTGGATTTATGAGAACTTTTTTGAAAATAATAACTTTTTTATTAAATATTTCTTTTTATATTGATTTAAAACCCAAGATTTACTATAATAAGGACTAACATGGAACAGTTTGCAAATTTGAATTCAAACCGCTGATTTATAGATTCGGAGGTAACGATTTTATGCCAAATAGCTCAAACAATAAGGAACAAAAGGCTGTTCGGACCGGTGCCGCTCAACCGAAAGGGAAAAGGAAGCGCAAAAAGAAAAAGCATCCGGTGCTGTTTTCAATCTTCCTTGCGTTTTTCTGCCTTTTTGTTTCCGGAATGCTCACCGTGCTTATTGTCGGAACATCTGTGCTTTCCTATGTCAACAATGTTGTCAACGGAAAGGTAATAGTAAATCTTGACAATTACAAGAGCTCGCAGAGCATGACCTCAATCATGTATTATTATGATGAGAACAATAAGCCTGTTGAGGCAACCCGTCTGCACGGTGAGGAAAACCGCATCTGGGTCAATTATGACAAAATGCCAAAGAATCTCCTTTGGGCGTTTGTCTGCCTTGAGGATAAGCGCTTTTATGAGCACAACGGCGTTGACTGGATAAGAACCATCGGTGTTCTTGTCAAGCCCTCACTTGACGGTCAGGGCGGTTCAACAATCACTCAACAGCTGATTAAGAACCTCACCGACCAAAAAGATGTTACCTATATTCGTAAGTTCAATGAAATCCTGCGTGCACTCAACCTTGAAAAGTATTATTCAAAAAAGGATGTCCTTGAGGCATACCTCAATACGGTCTACCTTGGCGCTGGTTGTTACGGCGTTAAGACTGCAGCGGAGACCTACTTCGGAAAATCTGTCAGCAAGCTCAATGTTGCCGAATGTGCTTTGCTTGCCGGAATCACTCAGGCACCGTATTCATATAACCCTTATGTCAATTACGATTTGGCAATCAAGAGACAGAGAGACTGTCTTTACTATATGCACCAGCAGGGAAAACTGACGGACAAGCAATATGAAAAGGCTCTCAAAACCAAGATTAAGCTTGCCGGTCAGAAAGAGGACGAAAACAGCAGCACATCAAGTAATCATATCTATACATGGTATGAGGAATATGTCATTGACCAGGTTATAGCTGACCTCCAGAGCAAATTTGATTATGAATATAACGAAGCATGGCGCATGGTATATTACGGCGGATTAAAGATTTACTCCGCTGTTGACAAAAACATTCAGGATACTCTTGAAAGTATCTATGAAAACAAGACCGGATTCCCGTATGCTTCAACGGACTCACGAGGTCAGTATCCGCAGTCCTCGATGACCATAATGGATTATAAGGGGCGCATTGTTGCCCTTGTTGGCGGAACGGGCAAAAAGACCGCAAACCGCTCTTATAACAGAGCGACGGATAACCGTGCAAAACGCCAGCCCGGTTCTTCAATCAAGCCGCTTGGCGTTTATGCGCCCGCGATGGATCTCGGTCTCATTTCACCGACTTCCATGATTCTTGAAAAGGCAATTAACCTCAACGGAATGACATGGCCGCGCAACTTCAACGGTGACTACGGTTCGGGCAGCTATATCACCGTTCAGGAAGCCCTCGTCCGTTCACTCAACACCGTTCCGGTAAGAATACTCAGCGAGATGCTCGGTGTTAAATCTGCGTTTGAATATGCAAACGAGCACTTCCACCTGAACCTCTCAAGCAATGATATGGATCTCAGCCCCCTTGCCGTCGGAGGAACGAATACCGGTGTAACCACTCTTGAAATGGCTGCCGCATTTGCAACATTCGGAAACGGCGGAAGATACTACAAGCCTGACAGCTATTACAAGGTTCTTGACCGCAACGGAAAAACTATTCTGGATAACACGAAGAACGAACCGGAGCAGGCAATCAAAACCGCAACGGCGAACTCAACGCTTTCAATGCTGACAAAGGCTGTTACCCAGTCAAACGGTACCGGCTATGGCTCATATATTTCAGGCTTCCAGACTTTTGCAAAGACCGGAACAACATCGGATAACTGCGACAAATGGTATTGCGGCGGAACACCGCATTATGTCACTGCTGTCTGGTACGGCTATGACTACCGTGCCGACCTGCACACCGGTTCAAGCAACCCCTCAAAAACAATTTTCCGCGAGGTTTTCAGCACAATTCACAAGGGACTTGAAAGCAAGACCTTTGCCGATGTAATTGCTGAAGCCGGAGGAGAAAGCAGCGACGCAAATGTTCTCATTCCCACCGAGTATATTGTTATTTCGGATCCGGATGCAACCGAAGAGGAAAAATCAACCGAAAGGACAACCAAGCCGAGGGAAACAGCAGAAAAAACAACCAAGCCGAGGCAAACAACTGAGCCGACGAGCGCAACAACAACGACCGCTGCCTCAACGACAGTTCCGTCAACTACTGCACCGACAACCACTGAGCCGACTACTACTGCGCCTTCAACCACCGAGCCGACAACGCAGCCCTCAACCGAGCCTTCGTCTGCAACGCCGGAGCCGTCCTCCGTTGAGGAAAGTCAGGCTGAATAGGTGGGAAGCGTATGGTGATTCTTTCTGTTGATTACGGTGATGCAAGAACAGGTCTTGCCGTGTGTGATAAACTTGAAATGCTTGCTTCGCCGGTTGGTGTGATTTTTGAAAAATATGAACCCAAGGTGCTTGAGCAAGTGAAACAGGCAGCCCAAAAGGAAAAGGCGGAGCTTATTGTTGTCGGTCTTCCGAGGAACATGGACGGTTCGTTCGGTGAGCGTGCACAAAAGTGTTCTGCCTTTGCCGAAAAGCTTCGGGAGCTGACGGGAATTCAGACCGAAACATGGGATGAACGCCTGACAACGGTCTGTGCCCACCGTGCTCTCAACGAGGTCAATGTCCGAGGAAAAAAGCGGAAAAATATTGTTGATGCCGTTTCCGCTGTAATGATTCTTGAGGACTTCCTGCGGGCAAGAGCCTGACTGTCACAATCAGGCGAATATGATTTGTGGTCTGATTTCAAAATATTACTGCAAATAATTTGAAATATTTTTTCCACATTTTCGTTGACAAACATTCACAGATACACTATAATTCAATTGTACAGGTGAAAGTGTCGCCTGACTATTACTGATTGAAACGGAGGATATCCAATATGAAGAAAATCATTGCTGTTTTACTTTCGGTTATTGTTCTCTTCTCAGCAATCAGCGTTGTTTCCTTTGCTGAGGATGAAACCGAGGTCACACCCATTTACAAAATCACATTTGTTGACTATGACGGAACTGCTCTCGGTTCAAGACAGGTTCCGCAGGGAGGAATCATTTCCGCTCCGGAGAATCCCACAAGAGCTGAAGATAAGGAAAATAAAATTGAGTACATCTTCAAGGGCTGGTCGGCTGACGGCGGAGCAACAACATATTCCGGAAATACTCTTCCCCTTGCAACTGAAGATGTGACCTACACTGCGGTTTATGCTGAAAACAAAAAGAGTGATAACCTCACTTTCTGGCAGCTTGTTGCTTCATTTTTTGCAAGACTCAATAAGATTTTTGAATACTTCAACAAGATCTTTGACTTCGAGTTTTAATCTTTGAGAAGCATAGCAAATGAAAACGAATCGGCGGGTCCGCAGAAATGGCGGACTCGCTTTTTTGAACCGTAAGGAGCAGACAATGAAACAGTTTTTTGCAATGTTTTCAAGAATGAAATACATCAACCGTTGGGCGCTCATGAAAAACACACGCAGCGAGAATCTCAGTGAGCACAGCCTTGATGTTGCCGCAATAGCCCATGCAATTGCCGTGATGAAAAATATTCGCTTTGGCGGAACACTCAACGCTGAGCGTGCGGCTGTTCTTGGTCTATATCACGATATGCCGGAAATACTGACCGGAGATATGCCTACCCCGGTGAAGTATCACAGCAAGACGCTGCGCAATGCTTTTCGTGAGGTGGAAAGCGAGGCGTGCCTGCGCCTGCTTTCAATGCTTCCCGAGGATATGAGAGACAGCTTTTCGCCCTGCTTTTTCAAACGGGAGGAGGACGAATACCTTTGGAGGATTGTTAAAGCGGCGGACAAGATTTCTGCGCTCATCAAGTGCATTGAAGAGGAAAAAAGCGGAAACCATGAGTTTTCAAGTGCGCTTTGTTCAATTCAATCCGCAATTGAAGAAATGAATCTTCCTGAGGCGAAGGCTTTCCTTGCCGAGTTTATTGAAGCATACAAACTGAATCTTGACGAGCAAAGCTTGTAATTTATCAGAGCTTACCAAGAAAAATTTATTGCTTTTTTCAAGGTAAGCCTGTATAATAAGAACACTATACTTTGCAAGAGAAACAGAACTTTTGCAGCGTTATTAAGGAGTTGTAGTAAATGGAACCCATCAAGGTTGATTTTACCGGCGGAAACGGTGCCGGAAAAGGAAAGGGCAGTGGCAAGGACGCATACCTTTCTCCCGCAAAAGCAGGGCTGAAAACAGTAATTTCCATCATCGGAACCATTATCGGTGCTGCGGTTGCATATTACTTTATGCTTCCGCCGTTGAATTTTAAAAGTACTGAGCTTTATTTTTATTTCGGCGTTGTTGCAGCAATCTATGTTGCTTTTCAGGTTCTTCTTTCCGGAATAATTCTGAAGCCGGAATATACACAGTATGTCAAAAAGCAGGCGATTGTTCCCGGAATAATTATCGGAGCACTCGTTGTTGTTGTCGGAGTCGGAATGCTGTTTTCTTCGGTTGTTTTCCGTGCTTCGTCATACAGCAAGCTCATTGCCGTGTCAGAAGACAAGACCTTTTCAAAGGACATTGAACAGGCTGATTTCAAGTCTGTTCCCGTTCTTGATACTCCTGCGTCGGCTGCGCTTGCAACCCGTACCCTCGGAGACCTTGCTTCAATCAACAAGGAATCGCAGTTTGAGGTCGCTTCCCAGTTTACCCAGATTAACTACAAAAACTCTCCCGTTCGTGTCGGAACGCTTGCATACGGCGACATCTTCAAGTGGTTCAAGAACACCGGCGAGGGCTTGCCCGGCTACATCATCGTCAACATGGTTACTCAGAAGACAGAGTTTGTAATGCTCAAGGAGGGCGAATATATCCGTTATTCCACCGAAGAGCACTTCCAGAAGTACCTCATGAGACATGTCCGTTTTGCATATCCCACAAGGATTTTTGATACGCCGCACTTTGAAATTGACGAAAACGGCAGACCGTTCTGGCTTTGCCCGGTGCTTGATAAGACAATCGGTCTTTTTGGCGGTACCGATGTCAAGGGTGTTGTTATTGTTGACGCAATCACGGGTGAATGTAATGAATATTCCCTCGATACAATCAAAACCGATAAGGCTTTCCAGTGGATAGACGGAATCTATTCAAACGATCTGCTTGTTGAGCAGTACAACTATTACGGAAAGTATTCCGGCGGTTTCATCAACTCGATTATCGGTCAGGAGGGAGTCCGTGTTGCAACGGAGGGCTCAAACTTCCTTGCACTCAACGATGATGTTTATATGTATACCGGCGTCACTTCGGTCAGCAACGACCAGGCAATCATCGGTTTTGTTCTTGTCAACATGAGAACAAAGGATGCAAACTTC
>JAEDHZ010000121.1 GCA_016292705.1 Clostridiaceae bacterium | reverse complement strand
TTTGCTTTTCCGCGTGGCTTTCGCCCACCTTGCAGGGCTTGTTTGTCAAGTGGGGCGTCAACGCTCAGGGCGCGGCGAATATTTCAACAATGTGTTGTTCGGCGATTCAGTTCTTCCTCTATTTCCCTGTTGACAAGATTCTTTTTCACAAGAAGAAAGAGGATAAGCAAGCGAAAAATGCTGAAGAATAATAAAACAATGACCGCCGTTTTGGCGGTCTGTTTTTTGAATTGAGGAGGATAGCAATGTTCAAACTTGTTCAATGCGCAAAAAACACATACTATCTCGCATGCTTTGCAAACACGGGAGTATATGTTCTTCCGGACGGAGAAGTCATTCTCATTGACGGTTGCGACCACAAAAAGAGCTATAGTGACCTTGACCGTCATCTGACCGAGCACGGCTGGAGGGTAAAAATGATAATCAACACCCATGCTCATATTGACCACATTACGGGTGACAGATTCTTCTGTGATAAATACGGCTGCGAGGTATATTCGAGTGATGTTGAACACCACCTTATTGACCTTTGCAACCTTGAAGGGGAGATATACTTCAACGCTCTTCCGGTGAAACGGGAACGCAGCTATTTCTTCCGTCCTGTGGGGGTAAAGGCCAAGCCTTTGAGCGAAGCTGAGTTGCCGGAGGGCTTTGAAATTCTTCCGCTTCCGGGGCATTCATTCGGAATGATCGGTATCAGAACACCGGACAATGTCTGGTTTATCGGCGATTCGGTGCTTTCCAAAGATACCTTTGAAAGTTATAAGCTTCCGTTTTTCTTTGATATAAACAAAAGCATAGAAACGCTGGAAATGCTTTGTTCCCTTGAGGGCGGACTTTTTGTTCCGGCACACAGCGAGCCATGTGAAAACATTGCGCCGCTTGCTTCCTATAATGCACGGTGCCTTGAGCGTCTCAAAGAATACTTCCTTTCAATAAGCGACCGGAGGACGCTTGAGGAGATTTTTGCCGTTTGCGCAAAGCAGCTTTCACTCTGCGTTGAAAACGATCAGTACGGAAAGCTTCTCGCAACCGTTAAGGGATTCTTGCAAGCACTCATTGAGGACGGAAAGCTCTGGGGTGAGGTTATAGATTATAAGCTTGTATATTTTGTCAGGCAATCAGAGGGAAATATGCACGATTGACGCAAATTGACACATGTTTTATTCATCAATATTTGCAAAGAATGTAAAAAAATACAGAAATATCTTGACAAACAAATGTATAGATGTTAAAATTACCCGGCAATACAAAGTGAGCTAAATACGGCTTACAAAACTATTATTGGAGGATTTAAGTTATGAAAAAAGTATTGGCACTCGTTCTTGCAGCTCTCATGGTTTTCTCCCTTGTTGCTTGCAGCGGAAGCGGAAAAGATGAGACATCTGCACCGGACACATCCGCACCGGAAGAAAAGGCAACTCTTGTTATGGCTACCAACGCAGCTTTTCCGCCGTATGAATTCAAGGAAGGCGACAGCTTTGCAGGTATCGATGTTGAAATCGCAGGTAAGATTGCTGAAAAGCTCGGCATGACCCTTGAAATCAAGGACGTTGAGTTCGGTTCAATCGTTGGCGGTGTTCAGACCGGTAAGTTCGATATGGGCATGGCAGGTATGACCGTTACAGACGAAAGACTCAAGAGCGTTAACTTCTCGGATTCCTATGCAACCGGTATTCAGGTTGTTATTGTTAAGGAAGATTCTGCAATTAAGTCACTTGATGACCTCAAGGGCGACGGCTCAATGAAGTTCGGCGTTCAGCAGGACACTACCGGCGACATCTATGCTTCCGACACTGTTGAAAACGGCGGTTACGGCAAAGATAATGTTGTTCGTTACAAGACCGGCGCAGACGCAGTTCAGGCTCTCAAGACCGGCAAGGTTGACGCTGTTATCATTGACAATGAGCCGGCAAAGAGCTTTGTCAGCGCAAACGAAGGTCTTTCAATCCTTGACGGTTCATGGGTTGAGGAAAACTATGCAATTGCAATTGCAAAGGAAAACACCGAACTTCTTGAAAAGGTTAACAACGCTCTCAAGGAGCTCACCGCTGACGGAACAGTCAAGTCAATCATTGACAAGTATATCCCGGCTGAATAAGTCAGAAAACATCAGAATAAGGGGCGGCTTTGTTCCGCCCTTTTTTGAAAGTATCCCCGGAGTTTTCTCCGGAGATAACTTTATATATAAAGGAGGCATTTGATTGAAAGAGACGCTTGCAAAACTCGGCGAAAAATTTATGCTGTGCTTTGTTGACGGTGGATATTGGAAATGGCTCGTTGAAGGCTTCAAAAACTCTCTCATAATAACATTTTTTGCAATCCTTATCGGCTTTGCCTTTGGAATATTGCTTGCAATGATTCGCTCGTCCTATGACAAGAACGAGGAAACTTTGAAGCTGCACGGAGGTTTAGGCTATTGGGTTTTGAAGTTCCTGAATGCGCTGAGCAAGATATATATTACCGTCATCAGAGGTGTTCCTGTTGTTGTTCAGCTCATGATATGGTATTTTGTTATCCTTGTTTCCCAGGACAACGGGGTTATCGTTGCAATCGTTGCTTTCGGTTTTAACTCCGCTGCATACGTTGCGGAAATTTTCCGCGGCGGCATCATGTCTGTTGATGAGGGACAGTTTGAGGCCGGTCGTTCTCTTGGTTTCGGCTATGTCAGAACAATGATAAACATTGTCATTCCGCAGGCGGTCAAAACTGTCCTGCCCACTCTTCTCAACGAGGTTATCGCTCTGCTCAAGGAAACCTCCGTTGCCGGTTATGTCGGCATTATGGATCTGACAAAAGCAGGCGACCTGATAAGAGGACGAACCTTTGAGGCTTTCATGCCGCTGATCGCCGTTGCAATAGTTTATCTTTTGACGGTGGTAATTCTCACGGCTGTCTTCACGGCTGTTGAAAGGAGGCTGCGCAAGAATGAACGATAATGTGCTTATTCATGTTGAGGGGCTCAAAAAGTATTACCTCGGCGGAAAGGTCAAGGCACTTGACGGTGTTGACTGCGATATCCGAAAGGGAGAGGTGCTTGTTGTCATTGGTCCGTCCGGTTCCGGCAAGTCAACATTTCTGCGCTCGCTGAACCTTCTTGAAATACCCACCGGAGGAAAAATCATTTTTGACGGTAAGGATGTTACCGATCCAAAGGCAAACATAAACCTCCACCGACGCAAGATGGGTATGGTGTTCCAGCATTTTAACCTTTTCCCGAATATGACAATCCTCAAAAATATGACGATTGCTCCTGTTCAGCTTTTGAAAAAGAGCAAGGCGGAGGCTGAAAAAAAGGCAATGGAGCTGCTTTCCCGTGTCGGTCTTGCGGACAGAGCCGGTTCTTACCCCTCTCAGCTTTCCGGCGGACAAAAGCAGCGTGTTGCAATTGTCCGTGCGCTCTGCATGGAGCCGGAGGTTATGCTTTTTGACGAACCGACCAGCGCTCTTGACCCGGAAATGGTTGGCGAGGTTCTTGATGTTATGAAAGAGCTTGCACATGTGGGAATGACAATGGCGGTTGTTACCCACGAGATGGGCTTTGCAAAGGAAGTTGCAACCCGTGTTATCTTCATGGACGGCGGAAAAATTCTTGAAGAAGGCAAACCGTCCGAAATATTTGAAAATCCGCAGAACCCGAGAACACAGGATTTTCTTTCAAAGGTCATTGTTTGATGAGCATATATAAAACTGATGACTCAAACTATACCATTCGGAAAAATATGAGAACTGTGATGCCTTAAATCAGGCTCACATATCGCTTGTGAATGGTTTGAAAAGCTTAATATGAGGACGAAGTTCTCACAAAAGATATTTTATTAGGAGGAATTTGACATGGTAAACCGTTTTGTGTCTAATGCCGTTTCTTATCACGGAAGCGGCGCAATCAAGGAGATTCCGGCAATTGTATCTGCGAAGGGCTACAAAAAGGCATTTATCGCTACGGATCCCGATTTGGTAAAATTTGGTGTTACGAAGAAAGTAACCGATCTTTTGGATGATGCAGGAATGGCATACGAGGTCTACTCGGATATAAAGCCCAATCCCACTATTGAAAATGTTCAGTCCGGTGTGGCTGCATATAAGGCTTCGGGTGCTGACTATATGATTACTGTCGGCGGCGGCTCTTCAATGGATACCGGCAAGGCTATCGGTATCATAATCACCAACCCCGAATTTGCTGATGTACGCAGTCTTGAGGGCGTTGCTCCAACAAAGAACCGTACTGTATTCACAATTGCGGTTCCGACCACTGCAGGTACTGCTGCTGAAGCAACTATCAATTATGTAATCACTGATGTTGAACGCAAACGCAAGTTTGTCTGTGTTGACACAAACGATATTCCCGACATTGCAATTGTTGATCCCGATATGATGGCTACTATGCCCAAGGGCTTGACTGCCGCAACAGGCATGGACGCTTTAACTCATGCGATTGAGGGCTATACCACCAAGGCAGCTTGGGAACTTCCCGATTGTCTGAATCTTGAGGCGATTCGTCTCATTTCCATGTCACTGCGTGGTGCTGTAGCCAACGAAACAGAAGGACGCAAGGGAATGGCTCTCGGTCAGTTTGTCACGGGTATGGCATTCTCAAATGTCGGCCTTGGAATTGCTCACTCTGTTGCCCATACTCTCGGCGCTGTATATGACACACCCCACGGTGTTGCTTGTGCAATGATGCTTCCGATAGTTATGGAATACAATGCTGAGGTCACAGGTGAAAAATATAAAGCAATTGCAGAAGCTATGGGCGTAGATACTACCGGAATGGATCAGGCTGCTTACCGTAAGGCTGCTGTTGAGGCTGTTCGTCAGTTGAGCATAGATGTCGGCATTCCCACAAAGCTGGCTGCTGTCAAAGAAGAGGATTTGGATTTTCTTGCTCAGTCTGCATACGCTGATGCCTGCGCTCCCGGAAATCCCAAAGAAGCTTCCGTTGAGGATATCAAAGGCCTTATACGCAAACTTATGTAATACATCTGTCGGTGGACAGTGCACGGCGCTTTGTTTGGGTTATCCTGTTCTGTCGGGATAATTACAAATGAAATGGTTTTAACGAATAAATCAAGAGGCAGCGGGCGAAAACCCGCTGCCTTTCATAATGGTGATGTTCACAGAAAAGGAAAAAAGGATATTCACAACCCAAATTTGCTGTGAATATCCTTTTGGTGGGCAGGGATGGATTCGAACCATCGAAGTCGTTGACGGCAGATTTACAGTCTGCTCCCTTTGGCCACTCGGGAACCTACCCAAATAAAATTGGAGCTGGTGGACGGACTCGAACCCCCGACCTGCTGATTACAAATCAGCTGC
>JAEDHZ010000120.1 GCA_016292705.1 Clostridiaceae bacterium | reverse complement strand
AAGCTTCAAAGCAAGTGCCGCAGAACGCTGCTGCCCCTGCGAACCGAATGAACGCGCGGGAATCCCGTCAATTTCTATTGAGAGGTCATCCCTGTGCGGTCCGACGGAAGTGAAACCGGTCGGAATGTCCGTTTTCCGGGAAACAAAAAGAAGATTTTTCAGATTATCATAAATTTCCTGCTTATCTTTTCCGAAAGCTGTACAATTTTCTTTGTATGAAACATAAAGCTTTTCCCTTTTTGCCGAAATTCCGGAATAGATATCTTCACAGAAACGGGAAAGCGCATTGACATATCCGATTCTCTGCCGGATAATTTCACTGCCGTAAAAAGCAACCCGTTCTTCCCAGACATCAAGCAAATCCTGAAGCTCGGAGTGAAAACAGCAATCTTTTAATATAATGTTACGCTCAGAAAGCGCTTTGTTATAGTTTGCAAGTGTTACGGCATATTTTGGCTTGAGCTGGCTTATCGCAGTATCAAGGAACTTTCTTCTTTCTCCGGGTCCGCCCTTGACGAGCGTCAGATGAACCGGAGAAAAAACAACAGCGGAAAATTCGCCCATAACCTTTGAAGCGGATTTGAGTTTGATTCCGTTGAGAGAAAATGAGCGTCCTTTTTCAATTTCAAGAGATATGCTCTGTTCTCTTCCCGAACCGAAAAAATCAAGCGAAATCTTTGCGTTTTTTGCGTTGAAGTTAACCATCTCGCTGTCCGTTGAACCTCTGAACGAGCGACATCCGGTAAATAGCCATATACTTTCAAGCAAGTTTGTTTTTCCCTGCGCATTATCGCCGAAAATGACATTTATACCCTCGCAAGGCTCAAGAATCGCTTGTTCAAGATTGCGAAAACGCAGACACTCAAGCCTTTGAACGGTCACTTTTCCACCTCATAAACCGTTCCGTAAAATTCAAAACTGTCATTTTCTCTCAGTTTTTTGCCCCTCTGGAGGCAGACTTCACCGTTGACCTTAACTTTTCCGTCAAGAACAACCGTCTTTGCCTCTCCTCCGCTTGAAACAGCGTTTGCAAATTTCAATGCCGAATCAAGGCGGATAAAATCGGTATCAATTCTGAGTTTTTCGGTTTTCTTCTGGGCAATGCGTACTTTGATTTTCATATATTAAATACTCCAAATTAAATATCGGAATTCAGATAACATGTAATGATATTTAAAAGTCCGGAATAACTTTTCTGACAACAGAGATTTATATTCTTACCGGGAGAACAAGGAAGAGGAATTTATCGCCCTCTGTAGGAAGAATAAGAATAGGTTGACTTGACGAATTTAATTCAAGTTTAATTTCCTCGCTCTCCGCAGCTTTGAGCGCATCAAGAACAAATTTACTGTTAAAGCCTATTTCAACATTTCCACCCTCAATTTCTGCCGGCATTTTGTCGTTTGCCGTACCGATTGATGTCACTGAGGAAAACTTGAGAACTCCGTTTTCAATCAGGCACCGAACGGGACTTGAACGGTCTGTGATGATAAGAGATGTTCTTTCAACACATTCAATCAGCCTCTTTGTTCCGACCTTGATTTTTGTTGAAGCGGAAACGGGAATTGCGGCTTTATAATCAATGAAGTTACCCTCAAGGAGACGGGAAATCACACGGTATTCACCGATTTCAAAACTTATATGCCTTTTTCCAACGCTGATTGAACAAAATCCCTCGTCATTCTCGGAAAGCTTTATGACTTCTCCGAGTGTCTTTGCCGGAACAACAAAAGCAACCTCTTCTCCGCTGTAATCAATATCTTCACGGCGGACGGCAAGTCTTGCTCCGTCAACGGCAACAAGAACAATTTTTCCGTCTCCGATTTCAAATCTGACTCCTGAATGGACGGGATTCCTTTCGCTTGTTGAAACGGAAAAAATTGTTTTTCTTATCATGTCTTTCAAAAGTGCCTGATTGATAACAATCGGAAATCCTGCGGAAATCTCGGGTATGTCGGGATATTCATCTGATGATGTTCCGATGATTGAATACTGGACTTCGCCGCTTATGATTTTGCATATATTTCTGTCGTCGCTTTCGATTGAAACGGTGTCGTCCGGAACCATTCTGAGAATGTCGCAAAGATTGCGTGCGTTGAGAATGATGCTTCCGTTTTCTTCAACCTCAGCGGCGATATAGGTTTCCGAACCGACTTCAAGGTCGTATCCGGTGAGCTTCACCGAATCAGAAAGAGCACTGATGAGAATACCCTCAATGGCAGGGATTGTTGATTTTGATGAAACAGTGCGCTGAACATTCATGCAGGCTTTTGAAAGCTTTGCGCTGTCGCAAACGATTTTCATGATTTTTCCTCCGTTTTGCAAGAAATGTAAGTAATAAAAAATAGTAGTAGTAGTAGACGGCATTGAAAAAGAGGAAAACGCCGTTTTTCCTTTGTTTTATAAGCTGTGAGACAGGTTTTTCAAGTGTTGGGCTGATGTTCAAAAATTCCTGTTTTTAACAGTTCTTTTCCGGAAGTATTTAAAATGTTAAAAAACGGATGTTGAATGTTAAATAAAATGTTAAAAATCCGGGCGTTTTTTATTCTTCATTGATATTTTTAATGATATCATCAACCGTGGCCTTGAGCTGAACATTGTCGTTGAGTTTTTCTTCAATCTCTTTGAGAGAATAAATAATCGTTGAGTAATGCTTGTTTCCGAACTCTGCGCCGATAGCTTTGAGCGAAAGTGAGGTAACAACATGAACAATGTATATTGCAACCTGCCTTGCAATAGAAATGTTTGCGTTGCGCTTGTCCGAACGTATATCGGCAGGAGTGACATTGAAGGTTCTTGAAACCTCTGAAATAATGTTTTCAACCGTAATCGGAAGCGGCTGATTGTCATTGATGATGTCGCTGATTGCCCGTTTTGCAATTGCAACATTGGGTTTTGTTCCCTCAACATCCTGATATGCCTTGATTTTCTTGACTGCACCTTCAAGCTGACGGATATTCTTTTTAATGTTTTCAGCAAGGTAGTTGACAACTTCATCGGAAATCTCAATATTCAGATCATCGCTCTTTTTCTTGATGATTGCCATTCTTGTTTCAAGGTTCGGCGGCTGAATATCCGCAATGAGGCCACATTCAAAACGGGTGCGAAGCCTTTCTTCAAGCGTCATCATCTCTTTCGGCGGACGGTCTGAGGTGAGAACAATCTGCTTTCCCGCATCGTTGAGCGCATTGAAAGTGTGGAAAAATTCTTCCTGGGTTGCCTCTTTCTTTGAGATGAACTGAATATCGTCAACAAGAAGAAGATCTGCACTGCGATATTTTTCGTGGAATGCGTGAGTATTGTGGTTTCCGATATAATAGACAAGTTCGTTTGTGAAGTGCTCGCCGCTTGTGTAAATTATATTGGCATTAGGTCTGTCCTCTTTCACCTGATTCATGATTGCGCAAAGAAGGTGGGTTTTTCCGAGTCCGCTGTGGCCGTAGATGAACAGAGGATTATATGCCTTTCCGGGTGAATGGGCAACATTGAGAGCGGCAGCGTGAGCAAAGCGGTTGGACGGCCCGATGATGAAATTATCAAAGGTATAGTTATAATCCGAACCTATGCGGTTTTCGTGTTTTTCTTCTTCGCCGTTATCATCTTCTTTCGGTGATTCAAGCCGGAGAAAAACGGAAAAGCCGAGAACTTCCTCGCAGGTTTTTTCAATAAGTTCCGTAAATTTTGATGAGATAATTTTCTTTTTAAATTCGCTTATTGAGAGCGTGAGTGTGTCTTCCTTAAATTCAACAAATTCAAGCGGAGAAAGCCAGACATTATAAGCAACCTCGCTGACCTTTGTTTTAAGGAGATCTTTGATAATAGTCCATATTTCGTCAAATGAATCCATGTTTTTCCTCCTTTCAAAAAAGGGAATACCGTTGTTTTTTTAGTGTTATTTCAAAGTTTTGTTTTTCTGATACGGTTTTTTGAAATCAGTTAAATTATAACAAATCAGATGTTTTCAAGAATATGTAGACATTTACTGATTGTTGTAGTAAAATAAATGGACAAAAATAAAGTAAATTGATACTATATATAATGCTGATAAATTAAGCGGCAAAATGACTGATAAATGACAAAAAACCTATACATTTAATTGTAACATAAAAAAAGGCTTAATGCAAGTGTTACGCAAAATTTTGACGGTTAAAAGCGTTTTTTTATTTTTCTGCTTTCCTATCTCATTTTTTTGCAAGCACTCTCAAAAGGCTGTTTTTTGGGGAGAAAAAGGCAATGAAGCTAAAAACAGAAAAAAATGACCTCATTCTGACAGATATCGAATGTTTTAATGTCGGGCTGAGTGTTGACTGCGGACAGGCTTTTCGTTGGAGAAAAACCGAAGACGGATCTTTTCACGGAGTAATCTTCAAAAGAGCAGTTGATATTTTTCAAAATGAAAATGAAATTGTTTTCAGAAATACGGACGAAAAAGTATTCAATGAACTTTTTGTCAGTTATTTTGACCTTGAACGCGATTATGCAAAAATCTGCGCTTCGTTTGATGATGAATATCTTTCAAAGGCATGTCAGGAGTACAGCGGAATAAGGATTCTTCGCCAGGAGCCGTGGGAAGCGTTGTGTTCGTTCATCATCTCGCAGAATAATAATATACCGAGGATAAAAGGAATTATTGAAAGGCTCTGTACTGCTTTCGGTGAACAGATAGGTGAAAATGATTACGCTTTTCCTGAATGTGAAACAATTGCCGCTCTGAATGAGGAACAACTTGCCCCACTGCGTGCCGGTTTCCGCAATAAGTACATACTTGATGCCGCAAGAAAGGTTTCTTCCGGTGAGGTTGATTTTCAAATGATTCAGTCTGCGCCCATTGAAGAAGCGCAGCAGGAGCTTTTGAAAATTAAGGGTGTTGGCGCAAAGGTTGCGCAATGTGCTTTGCTTTATGGTTTCGGAAGAATGGAAGCCTTTCCGGTTGATGTCTGGGTAAAAAGAATAATGAGCGAGCTTTATCCCGACGGTTTTCCGAAATGCGCCAAGGGTGTTGAGGGTATTGCACAACAATATCTGTTTCACTGGCGGAGAAACCAAAAAGATTAAACAATCCCTGATTGAATCACTGCATACGCTTTGTTTCTCATAAAACTTGCAGCTTTCCTGTGCAGCATTTGCACAATCTGACTGTGTACTCTTTACATGAGATTTAATAAGGCTTCTTTGATATTTACACCAAATTGTAAAATTTCTATTTTATAAATTATTTTGTTTAGGAATATCACATCTGTTGAGATATTTTAAAGCGTTATAAAATATTATTTAAGAAAATAAATATTCAAAGTTTGTATTATTCATATTATAAAAATTAATTTGAAGTCTT
>JAEDHZ010000119.1 GCA_016292705.1 Clostridiaceae bacterium | reverse complement strand
CTGAATACAGTTGAAAATCAATAAACTGTATTATTTATTATAAACCTTAAAGAAAGACCTGTTGAAAAAATGTTTGACAAGGAGAAAATTATTGTCACAAATAGTGCAATAACTTTGTTGAAAAAAGCCGTAAACTTTACCTTCATTATTTTCCCATTTCTTATTTTTGTTTATTTTATAAGCTCTATTGTCTTTTCATAAGGTATCATATAATAGCCCAGCGCATAGTTTCTTGCACGAAGAACAACTCTGTTTTTGTAGACCTCAGCAATGAAACCGCAACCGGAAGCAAGATGTCCGCCGTTTTTGCTCTGCCAGGGTTCGTAATTAATATACATATATGACGGAAGATAGATGTAATGAACACCGTTGACCGTTTCAATCGACCTTGTTCCGAAAAGCTTTTCTGTAACATCGCCGCGCATACCGGCATGAACATGACCGCAGAAATAAAAGACATTCTTATATTTTTCAAGAACCTTTTGAACCTTCATGCTCTGTTTTCCCATTGCCATATCGGGATCAATTTCCATCTGTCCGCAAACACCGTTGACAGGCCAATGACAAAAAACAAAAACCGGTTGCCTTTTTGCAGTTGCCTTTTTCAGTTCCTTGTCGAGCCAGTTGATCTGGGTTTTGGAAATATAGGCTTTTGTGTCGTCCTTCTCCGAGGAAAGGACGATAAAGGTATAGCCGTTCACCTTTTGAGTGTAATATGGCTTTTTCAGCTTTTTCCTGCTGTAATTGTTATAGGCTCTGAGGAATTCGTATGTAGGCTTTTTTTCGCGCAGGTTCTCTGTCCATGTGTCATGATTGCCGACAACGGGAAAAAACTTTGAAGCTTTGATGTTCTTTTTAACACAGTCATAAAACAGCCGGTACTGTGTTCTCTCTCCGTGGTCAGTCATGTCTCCCACGGCAACAATTGCGTCAACCTTTCCGTCAAGATCACGGAAGCCTTGCGAAAGCATTTCCGGCATTGCATAGCTATCCTCTCTCATGTGTATATCCGAAAGCGTTGCAAAGGAAAGGCGAAGCGACTTTTCGTCCTTGGGCTTAATCTGCTGAGATAATCTCGACGAAACAATACCCGATGCAACAAAAATGATTGACACCAAAAGCGAAACAATTCTTTTTAAAACTGACTTTGCTGCTGCTTCCATAAAATATTTCCCCTTTCTGAATACAATTGAAAATCAATTTCAACTATGTTGTTAATTACAAACCTTAAATAATCCTTTGTCGTTTGCTCAAAAGCCGAAAGTTCGTCAATAAATACGGTTCTGTGTCCGCTTAATTCAAAAAGACGCCGAAAAAGGGCAGCCTTTAAAATTTTGGCCGGAATCAGAATTCAAGCTTTTTTTCAATGTATGCGCAAAGCTCGCTTATCGGAAGTCTGATCTGCTCCATTGTGTCACGGTCACGGACAGTTACACAGCCGTCCTCCTTGGAGTCGAAGTCGTAGGTAATGCAGAACGGAGTTCCGATTTCATCCTGGCGGCGATATCTTTTTCCGATTGAGCCGGTATCGTCAAAGTCAACATTGAACATTTTGCGCAGATCGAAAAGAACCTCTTCTGCTTCTGCAGAAAGCTTTTTTGAAAGCGGAAGAACAGCCGCCTTGAAAGGAGCAATAGCCGGATGGAAACGCATAACAACTCTTGTGTCGTTCTTTTCTTCGTCAACAACCTCTTCGTCATAAGCTTGAGTGATGAGGGCAAGGAAAAGCCTTTCAACGCCGAGCGACGGCTCAATAACGTAGGGTACATATCTTTCGTTTGTGGACTGGTCAAAATAATCGAGGCTCTTTCCGCTTGTTTTGATGTGTTGAGTGAGATCATAGTCCGTGCGGTCTGCAACACCCCAAAGTTCTCCCCAACCGAACGGGAAGAGAAATTCAAAGTCTGTTGTTGCTTTTGAATAAAAGCAGAGTTCTTCCTTTCCGTGGTCACGCAGGCGGAGATTTTCCTCCTTGATGCCGAGTGAATAGAGCCAGTCACGGCAGAACGAGCGCCAGTAATCGAACCATTCAAGGTCGGTTCCCGGCTTGCAGAAAAACTCAAGCTCCATCTGCTCAAATTCACGGACACGGAAAATGAAGTTGCCCGGAGTAATCTCGTTTCTGAATGATTTGCCTATCTGGGCAACACCGAACGGAATCTTTTTGCGGGTTGTGCGCTGAATGTTTGCAAAGTTAACAAAAATTCCCTGAGCGGTTTCCGGACGGAGATAAAGTTCGTTTTTGCTGTCCTCGGTAACACCCTGAAAGGTTTTGAACATCAGGTTGAACTGACGGATATCGGTGAAGTTGTGCTTTCCGCAATTGGGGCAGGGAATGCTCTTTTCCTTGATGTAGTTCATCATTTCATCGTTTGACCAGCCGGCAACATTTGTTCCGTCAAAGTCTTCAATGAGGTTGTCGGCTCTGTGGCGGGTTTTACATTCGCGGCAGTCCATGAGCGGGTCGGAAAAGCCGCCGAGATGGCCCGAAGCCACCCAGGTCTGCGGATTCATCAGAATTGCGCTGTCAAGACCGACATTATACGGACTTTCCTGGATAAACTTCTTGCGCCATGCGTTTTTGATGTTGGTTTTCAGCTCAACACCGAGGGGGCCGTAGTCCCAGGTGTTTGCAAGTCCGCCATATATTTCGCTTCCTGCGTATACGAAGCCTCTGCCCTTGCAAAGAGCAACAAGTTTTTCCATTGTTTTTTCTGTGTTTTTCATTTGATTGCTCCTTTTCCGGCGAACAGCGCCAAAACAGCTGTCCGCCAACAAATATCCACCTTGTATAATATATTAATCTTCCTCAATAGTCAAGCAAAACGAGGGCCTTTGCGGCGAAAAAATCCGCTTTGAATTGATTTTCTCTTTTAAATATGATAAAGTATTGTAAATATTACAAGCAGAACAAAAGGAGTGCGTTGTATAATGAAAAAGGAGGACTTTGCAAAAAGGTTAATTGCCGTGCTTTTTGCTTCAGTGCTGCTGCTCGGAGCTTTTCAATCCGCGGTCATTGCCGTATCCTATGAAAACGGTTTTTCGTTTTCGGACGGCGGCTACACATTTGAAATTGACGGCGGAAAAGCGATAATAATTGCAGCCCCTGAGAAGCTTTCCGGAGCAGTTGAAATTCCGTCCTCTGTTCAGGCACTCGGATCTCAGCTTGATGTTGCCGGAATCGGAAAAGAGGTCTTCAAAAACAACACCCAGATCACCGGGATATCCTTTCCGAAAAGCGTCACCGCCGTTGGCGAAGCGGCGTTTGAGGGTTGCAGCGGGCTTCGTGAGGTCACTTTCCGTTCCGATTTGGCAGAACTCGGAAACGGTGTTTTTTCCGGTTGTGTAAACCTTGAAAAAATTACCCTCCCGAAAAACCTTTTCGCCGTTGCGGACAGAGCTTTTTACGGTTGCAGAAAGCTTGAAAAAATCAGTCTTCCGCAAAGTGTTTTTTCAATCGGCGCAATGGCTTTCTGCGCAAGCGCAATCACCGCAATTGAACTTCCTGCCGCACTTGCTTCAATCGGCGAAAACGCATTTTTTGAAAGTGCGCTTGAGGAAATCAATATTCCGGGCGAAGTCAGAGTAATTGAACGGGAAGCTTTTGCCTCCTGTCCGCTGAAAGCTGTCACACTTTCAAAGGGAATCAGAGAAATCAAAGACCTTGCCTTTGCAAACACTCTGCTTTCAAGCGTTGCCGTTCCGGAAAGTGTCAGCCTCATCGGTGAAAAAGCCTTTGCGTTCTGCCGCCTTTCAAGCGTTATCATGGACGCTATGCCCGGAACAATCGGCGAAAACGCCTTTTACGGAAATGACAACGAAAACAATCACCTTGTTTTTTACGGCCGAAAAACAGAAACCGGAAGTGCAGTTGAAAAATATGCAAAAGAAAACGGTTTTGCTTTTGAAACCCTTTCCTGCGGTCACGATGCCAAAAGTTTTGCAATCATTCCCAAGGTGGAGGCGGATTGCGTTCTTGACGGACACCAAAAAGGTGTTTACTGCTTTGAGTGCACAGCATATATTTCCGGCGGAGACATAATTCGCTCAACAGGGCACAGAATGGTTGTTGATCCGGATATTGACGCCACCTGCACTTCGTTCGGCGTTATCGGAAGAAAGCATTGCACCGTTTGCGGACTTGAGGACGGCGAGCGCAGGCAGACACCGAAGAGGTCGCATGTACCCGAAACCGTTGTTTCAAAAAAAGCCTCCTTTTCCTCGGACGGTGAAACCAGGCGCTCCTGTATCCTTTGCGGCGAGGTCTTTTCAAGAAGCGTTATTCCAAAGGTAGACGCAGTATATGTCTCACACAGCGAGTTCATATATAACGGCAAGGTGATAACTCCTTCAGTTACAGTCAGGGATTCCTCCGGAAAGACTCTCAAAAAGGGTGTTGATTATACCCTGACCTATTCAAAGGGCAGAAAGCAGACAGGAAAGTACAGTGTTACCGTCACACTCAAGGGCAAAAACCGCACGGGGAAAAAAGTCCTTTTCTTCAGCATTCTTCCCCCGGCTGTGTCAAAGCTTTCCGTCTCCCTCAAGAACAACACGCTCAACGCAAAATGGGAAAAATCCAAGGGCGCAACCGGCTACAGAGTGTATCTTTTCAAAGAAAACTCATTTGTCACAAGTGTTGACACGGTCAAAACGAGTGCAAATTTCAAAGAGCTTTCCAAGGGAGTAAAGTATAAACTTGTTGTCCGTGCATACAAAAAGGTCAAGAACGAAAAGCTTCTTTCGAGCCATTCATCGGGAAAAATAATACTCACAACTCCGACCGCTCCGACAATTATCAGCGCAAAAAGCAAAAATGGCGCAGTAACTCTCAGGTGGAGCGAGCAAAAGTATGCCACCGGCTACATAATCTATGTTTCCCGGAATCCGGATTACGGTTTTGAAAAGCTCGCCACGGTAAAAGGAGACGATAACACGGTTTTCACCGTAAAAAAAGGACTCAAAAAAGGTCAGACCTATTATTTCAGGCTCAAAACCTATAAAAAAGCCAAAAAGGTTGACGCAGTGCGTTCCCCTTTCAGCAAAACCGTTCCGGTCAAGGTGAAGTGACATAAATCCAAAAAATCAAAAGCTGTAAAGTTCAAAGGCAGGAAAATGCTTTTGCTCTTTACAGCTTTTTTGTTCACGGGGTTTTAAACATGATTTTTCGGTCAATGATAATGTCAGACAACAAAAAAGGGGATTTGCAGATGAAAAAAAGCAACAGAACAGCCTGGATAAGGGCAGTCAGTTTTCTCAGCTTTCTTTGTGTTATACTTGCGGCGGCAACAATAATCTTTGCCGTCCGTGCAAACAGATATAAAAACAGTGCGCTTGCCTCCTCACGCCGTGCAGTCAGCGAGCTTTGCGAAAATCTTGATTCAATCACGGTGAACCTCCAAAAAAGCCTTTTCTGCAACAGCGAACCGATGCTCAGCACACTTTCAACGGAGCTTTACAAAAGCTCGGCAGCGGCAAAGGTAGGCCTGGGACA
>JAEDHZ010000003.1 GCA_016292705.1 Clostridiaceae bacterium | reverse complement strand
TAACGCTCACGTGCTTTCGTTTGACTAGAATTTCGCTGTTCTTACATTCTTTACTATTTTGATACCCGGCAGTTTAGCTAAAACGCCGCCGATTTTTTCTTGCCGCAAGCAAAAAGGAACTCGACATGAAAGCCGCGTTCCCTTTTCAACTAAATATAATCACATATCAAATTTACATTCAAGCGTACCGGTTTTTAGGCGGAAACAATCACGCCGCCTTAACGGTGAACTCAACCGAATTGTTAGGGTATTTTTCAAGGTCAGGCTTAACAAAGCGGTATTGACCCTCATCAAGGTGTTTTCCAAATGCTTTGATAACATCAAAATAGAATGACATTGTGTGAAGGTTTACGATAATATATGCAATTTCCGGATAAGAATAATTATCAACAAAATGCAGTCTTTCCCATTTTCCGTCTACTTTTTTTTCAATATCAAATTCTTCGCCTGTTGCAATTCTTCTGCCGCTTCCGTTAAAAATATCAACTTCAATAACCTCGGTTTCGGTCGTGATTTCATCTTTGATTTCAAGATGAACATTATTCACATTTCCACCCGTAAACACTGCAATGATTCCGAGAATGATTGCTATGATGCGGGTTAAAAGCTTTTTGTTAAGAAACATATATAAACCTCCTCATACTAAAAATATATAGATTCATAATGAAGAAACTAATACATAAAGCTTGTTTAGATATAACTGCTAATTGTTATTCGTAATATCCAACTCCATTAGATATGCACAAATTTAGGTAATAAAGTACATTAGGCGTAAACTTAATTCCGTTGTTGTAAAGACCAGCACCAACTCCGTCTGTATGAATACCGACCGCAATATTGTTGGAATTCAATATCGGAGCACCGCTCTGTCCTATTGATGTATCAATTTCATAATAATATCGGCTCGGCGTGGAAAAACTAATAGTACCACTCATTTCATATTGAGCATATGTTGTACTGCTTCCAACGGTCTTAGGATAACCACTTATCTTTATAGTTGAATATTCATCATCAAGGCTTGCTATGTTGATTTTTCCGGGATTGCCTATTAATCCTGATTTAATTTCAATGGCTCCCCAATCATAGTTACTATCACAGCTATTAAGCCATTGATGGCTCACTGCAATTCTCTTAGCCATAGCAACACCATACGGATCATGAAAAACACCGAAACCATTCTTTCCGGGCATTACTGATACTGAAGTTGCCCAACCATATTTTGCACTATAAAGACAATGACCGGCAGTGGCGACAATGTTATCATCAATCAAAAAGCCTGTTCCCCTTCCAACGGCGGAAGTACCATAAATAATATCAAGATAAACAATTGCAGAATACGGATGTACTTTTGTTGAAGAAACCTTTGTTCTTCCATCGGAATCTATTATACTATATAAATTTTCAAAGCCAAACTTTATATCCGGCAACATATTAGTTGACAAATTAAAGTTCGTCTCCGGTTCATCAATCCAGGAATCAACGACCTCTACCTGCGGCGTTTCGTCAACATCGTTAGAATATACTTTTTCTTTAACTACATTGGTTTGAAGATCTTTTTCAGCCACACCAACGCTTACTGTCTCTGTAGCTTCAACGGGGGTGGCATATACCGGAATAAGCAGACTCGACAACAATACTAAACAGAGCGCTAAGGAAACAATTTTTCTTTTCATCTTAATAATTCCTCCTTGAAAATAATTGAATAAGAACAAATTTTCTAATACAATCAGCTATATCAAATAATTGACAGTATAGTTTCTTCATTCTAACATAATTATACCACCATCGTTTTAAATGCGCAATAGAAAAAAGAAAATTCCGGAAAGTTTATGCAATTTTAACAATAAACACCATCTTGCTTTATTCACAATATCCGAAATAATTTTTTAGAAAAATTTCCTTTCTGTTGAAGTTAAGAAAAATGAAAAAAGAATTACCTTAATATCATTTACACTTTCAAAATTAACAATAATTTTTCACAAAAAAGGAACAGTAAGACGGCTTATTTTGACACATTTATTTCAAAATAATATCGTTGATTTTTCAGAACCCTTTAAAGTGCTGGGGTCGAAACACCTCGCTTTTTGAAAACTTTTGCCGCGGTCGGTCTCAACTTCAAAAATGAATAACCGAGAAAAATTCGTATAATAAGGAAATATTTTTCCGAAACTTACTTGAGTATAGACTTATTTTGTTATATAATGATATATCTCATACTTTGATAACTGCAATTTTTGTCTGCCAATTTTACATTTTATCGGGAGGGAGAAGCGATATGCTTTTTTCACAGGATATAGGAATCGACCTCGGAACGGCCAACACGCTTGTCTTTGTCAAGGGCAAGGGCATTGTTATCAGGGAGCCGTCCGTTGTTGCCGTCAATGTCAGCGCAAGACCCGGCAAGGTTGTTGCCGTCGGCAACAAGGCCAAGGAAATGATCGGCCGCACTCCCGGCTCGATAACAGCCATGCGTCCGCTCAAGGACGGCGTTATTGCGGATTTTGACGTAACCGCAGAAATGCTGCGCAAATTTATTCAGAAAGCTATGGGCAACTCTTTTTTTGCAAAGGCGCGCGTTGTAATCTGTATTCCCTCCGGTGTTACCGAGGTTGAAAGAAGAAATGTTCATGATGTTGCAATTGAGGCCGGCGCAAAGTATGTCAGCCTCATTGAAGAACCGATGGCAGCTGCAATCGGCGCAGGACTTCCCGTTTCGCAGGCTATCGGCAGCATGGTCGTTGATATCGGAGGCGGAACGGCAGAGGTTGCGGTAATCTCCCTCGGCGACATTGTCACTTCCCGTTCGGTAAGAACCGCCGGGGACAGTTTTGACAGCGCAATTATTCAGTATGTCAAGAAAAAATATAACCTCCTTATCGGGGAGCGTACCGCAGAGGATATCAAAATCAAAATCGGTTCGGCAGCTGCTTATGAGGGTGAAGGTCAGATGGAAGTCAAAGGCAGAAACCTTGTTGACGGACTTCCAAAGAATGTTACCGTTACAAGCGAGGAAATCCGTGAATCGCTTTCGGATTGCGTCGGTCAGATTGTTGAAGCCGTCCGGGAAACGCTTGAAAAAACGCCGCCGGAGCTTGCGGCAGACATCATTGATCACGGCATCATGCTCACGGGCGGCGGCGCACTTTTGCGCGGACTGGACAAGCTTATTGCCGATGAAACAGGCATGCCTGTCAACATTGCGGACAATCCGCTTGACTGTGTTGTTGACGGAACGGGAATCTATCTTGAATCAGATGTTCTCGGTTCGATCGGAAAAAGACTTTGAGAAAGGAACGGAAAGGGCATGACGCTCTCATCCGTGTTTTGAAATAATGCGAAGGTTTTTAAAAAGCACACGGTTCAAAGCTTTTGTGCTTGTGATTTGTGCGTTGCTTGTGGGGGCAATTCTTGCCTGCGTTTCCTCAAGTGCTTCCTCGCCGTTCACAAGCGTTGTTTCGGTTGCTTTCAAGCCGCTTCAAAAGCTTTCGGGCGCAGTGGCGGACAGGTTTGAATGGTTCACATCCTCGTTTGCCCGTGTTTCAACATATAAAAACGAAAACGAAAAACTGAGGGACAAGGTTGCGGACTATGAAAAAAAGCTTGCCGATTATGACGAGATGAAGCATAAAATTTCCGCATACGAGGATATGCTTGAGGTCAAGGAGAAAAATCCCCAGCTCAAGCTTTGCCGTGCTGAAATCATCGGCACTGATTCTGCCGATGTCTTTTCTTCGCTCATAATTGACAAAGGCAGCAGTGACGACATTGCGGTCAATGACCCCGTTGTCAGCGGAAATTATGTTGTTGGAATTATTAAAAAGGTCAATCCGACCTATAGTGTTGCTCAATCCATTCTGAATCCGGCGGTGAACATCAGCGCAATTGAAAGCGAAACAAGGGAAACTGCCTATGTTACCGCTTCAACCGAACAGTCACTTCAGGGAAAGTGCATTATGGCAGGCCTTGAAAGGACAACCGACATCGCTCCGGGCGGAATTATTCTGACCTCCGGAATCGGCGGAATTTATCCTAAGGGTTTCATTATTGGAACAGTTACTCAGGTCTGCGACAGTGATTATGACCTGACAAGCTATGCCATCATAGACCCCGGCGCAAAAATTGATGAGCTTGAGGACATTTTTGTCATTACCGACTTCAAAGGTCAGGGTGTTGAGCAGATTGAACGAGAGGACTGAAAAGATTGAAAACCGAGCTTTCGAGCCATAAAAAAAGCCTGTACATAAGAAGAGCGCTTCTTGCTCTGCTTGTTGTTCTGACTGCTCTTTTTCAAAACACAAAGGGAGCGCTTCCTTCGGTAAGCGGTGCAAAGGCAATGCCTCTTGTTGTGCTTGTTGCGGTTATTGCGCTTTTCGAGCGCAGTCTTGCCGGCTTTGTTTTCGGGTTTCTTGCCGGCGCTCTCTGGGATTTTGCCGTTTCTGACGGGGACGGCTTTTTTGCCGTTGTTCTTTGTCTTGTCGGATTTTTGTGCGGAGCAGCGTCAAGTTTTCTTCTGCGGACGAATGTTTTTTCCGCGCTTGCGGTGTCGTCGGTTTCGGTTGTTGTTGTGCTTTGCTCATACTGGTTTTGCTTTTTGTTCCTCAAGGGCTATGATCCGTCAGCCAAACTGCTTGTGGGCTTTTATCTTCCGTCGTGCCTTTACACACTTGTTTTTTCACCGCTATATTATTATCTGATAAAGGGGCTGAAAAATGCTCTTGACGAACCCAAGAGGTTCGTCACCGGTTTACCTAAACAGTAACTTATTATTTTCAGGAAAGGACACAGCTTTTTATGAGAGGAAAAGTCAGCAAGAAAAGGAATACGGCTGTTATTGTGATGATAGCCGTTGTTTTTGCTGCCTTCCTTATTAAACTCTGGGATGTTCAGGTCGTTTCCGCAGGTGAAGCCGCCCAGGCGGCTGTCAAGGGTGTTGAAATTGATGTTGAGCCCGTCAGGGGAGAAATCCTTGACCGTGACGGAAATACCCTTGCAACAAGCAGACAGGTCAGAACGATTGTTTTCAACTATGTCAACTTTCCTTCGTCAAGCGAAAAGGATGAACGAAACAGGATTATTTCCGAGCTGATTTCCCTCTTTGACCGTGCAGGTGCAAAGTGGATTGATGAGCTTCCGATAAAGGTCAGCAAAAGCGGAACTCTTTACTTTGCCAAGAACAGGGAGAACGAGGTTTCCTATCTTCGATCTTCGGCATTTCTTGATCTTAACCCCTATGCAACGGTGCAAAATTGTTTTGATGCTCTTGTAAAAAGATATTCGCTTGAGAACTATCCGCTTTCACAGGCAAGGGACATTGCTTCGGTCTATTACTCAATGGTCAAGAACGGCTTTAATTCGGCAACGCCCTATGTTTTTGCAAAGGATGTTTCCGCCGCTCTTGCCTCGGATATCAAGGAAAAAAGCGACTCTTTTTGCGGTGTTGATGTTCAGGTCAGGTCTGAACGGGAATACCCGGACGGAGAGATTGCCTCCCACATTCTCGGAATTGTCGGGGCAATAAGCCCTGAAGAATACGCAGAAAAGAAAAGCGAGGGCTATGCGCTTAACGATACAATAGGCAAAAACGGAATTGAATATGCTTATGAATCCGTTCTCCGGGGTGAAAAGGGCAAAAAGCGGGTTACAACCGATTCAGAGGGCAATACCACGGAAAAATATATCACTCTGCCGCAAAACGGCGACACGGTTATCCTCACAATCCGCAAGGATCTGCAGCAGGTTGCCCGTGATGCGCTTGAAAAGCTCATTCTTGACTTCCGGGCAAAAAATGCAAATGTAACGGGCGGATCTGTTGTTGTTATGGACACAAAAAACAATGATATCCTTGCCTGTGTGAGCTATCCGACCTATGACCTTTCAAAATACTCAAAGAACGCTGCAAAGCTCAATAAAGATTCAAACAAGCCGCTCTGGAACCGTGCGCTTCTGAGTACTTATACACCCGGTTCAACCATCAAACCGGCGGTTGCAATGGCAGGACTTGAGGAAAAGATTATTGATGAGGACACCCTTGTTACCTGCGGCGGAATTTATACCCATTATAAAGACTACCGTCCCACCTGCACGGGTGTGCACGGAAGCCTGGATGTCATTTATGCGCTGTATAACAGCTGCAACATTTTCTTCTATGAAACCTCCCGTCTGCTCGGAATTGAAAAGCTCAACGATTATTTCACAATGTTCGGCCTCGGTGAGGAAACGGGCGTTGAAATCGGTGAATCAAAGGGCATTGTTGACTCCGTTTCGTTCCGGACGGAAAAGGGCGAACTCTGGACACCGGGTCTGACAATTCAGGCCGGTATCGGTCACGGCGACAATCAGTTCACGCCGATTCAGCTTTGCTCCTACGCTTCCGTCATTGCGAACCGGGGCGTCCGCCACAAGGCGCATTTCGTAAAATCCATTGTTAAATCCGATTACAGCGAAACAGTATATACCGAGCAGGATCAGATTCTTTCCAAAGCAGATTTCAGCGATAAAAACTGGGATCTTGTTTATGAGGGTATGCTCCTTGTCGGAACAAAAAGCTATGCGGACTTTACCCGTGTGCCGGTAAAGGTTGCCGCAAAAACCGGAACAACAACCGTCAGAAAAGCCGGCAACGGAAAAACGGAAAAGAACAACGGTCTTATTATTGCTTTTGCTCCGTATGAGAAACCGGAAATTGCGGTTTCTGTTGTTGTTGAGGGCGCAACAAGCGGCGGTTCAACGGCTCCCGTTGCCGCAGCTGTTTTTGAACAGTACTTTGCCGCTGCGCAGGGCGAACAGCCTGCGCAGACTGAGGGAGAATTGCTCAGATGAGGAGGTTGAACAATGGCAAGAAAAATTGTTTTTGCGTCCGGAAAGGGCGGAGTCGGAAAAACAACGCTGACCGTTGCGGTGGGCAAAGCACTTGCTGAACGGGGACAGAGTGTTCTTTTGGTTGATTTTGACGACCTTCGGGGAATTGACCTGCTTGTCGGAACATCGGAAGCAGTTGTCTATGACTGGGGCGATGTTTTGCTTGGAAGGTGCAGCATTGAAGAGTCGATTTATAAGGCGGATGGCTTGAGCGTAATGTCCTGCCCACGAAGATACGGCGACGCAACACCGAAAAAAATCAGAGAGCTGATGAAAGGGCTTGACAAAAAGTTTGACTATATTCTTCTTGATGCGCCTGCCGGAATCGGAAAGGGTGTTCAGCTTGCTGCTGCTGCGGCGGACAAGGGTGTTCTTGTTGCAACACCGGACTATGTTTGTGTCCGTGGTGCGTTCACCGCTGCGGATGAGCTTATTCAATGCGGTGTGGGAGAAGTGAGGATGGTTGTCAACCGTGCAATAAAGAAAGATATAAGGCGCAAAAAAATGCTGAATATTGATGATGTAATTGACTCCACTGCGGTGCAGCTTCTCGGAATTGTTCCGGAAGATCCGTATCTCCGTTTCGGCGCAATGGGTGTTTCGGTCTATAAAAAAGGTCAGGCTTCATATCAGCCGATAAAAAACATTGCAAAAAGGCTGAGCGGCGAGAGCGTTGAGTTGTGCTTTGGATAACATCAGACACTTTTTTGTCAAAATTTTGAAAATTGCTTGAATTATTGACGGGAATTTGTTAGAATGAACGAAAGATTGTTGAACTGTGACGAATTGGCTCGACAGTTTGATAATCCCGTTTGTCTTTTGCGGTGCTTGAAAAGATTGCTCCGCTATATAGAAGATATGTATTATTTTTAGGGTGAGGATGAATCAATGAATATTGCACTTATTGCTCATGATGCAAAAAAGGAACTTATGACGCAGTTCTGCATTGCATACTGTGGAACGCTCAGCAAGCATAACCTTTGTGCAACCGGAACAACCGGCAAGATTGTTTCGGAGGCAACGGGTCTGAGCATTGCCGGGTTCCTTGCCGGTTATCAGGGCGGTGAAGAGCAGATTGCGGCGAGAATAGCCTGCAACGAGATAGACCTTCTTCTCATTTTCCGTGACCCTCTCAATCCCAAGCCCGGCGAACCGAATGAAGCAAACCTTTTGAGGCTTTGCGATGTTCATAACATTCCCGTTGCAACCAACATCGCAACCGCCGAGGCTCTTATCCATGCTCTTGAGCGTGGTGACCTTGATTGGCGTGACATTGTTAACCCCAAGTAATTTCAGGTTCTTGACCGATTCAGCCGTTTTTGCCGTCCGGTGTACGGCTGGAAATATAACAAAGGCTTTGACTGAAAAGAGTAACCCCAAAAAGCGCTCAGAGAGGGGAGCATGAGGCTGAAAGCTCCCTGCGCCGTTTTTCGGGTGAAGACATTCATGAGCCGGCTTTTATGCCCGTTTGCCGCGTTAAGGTGTTCAAGTGGGGCGCATTGCGCCCAATCTGGGTGGTACCGTGGAGCATTGCTTCATCCCTGTTTTGTTCGGGAGAAGCAGTGTTTTTCTTTTTATAATTATTCATCAGGAGGCTGAGTATGGCGCTTATTACAAAATCAATTAAAGGCACGCAGGACACCCTTCCGTCCGAGAGCCACAAGGTTCGCTTTGTTGAGCAAACCGCCCTTGAAATTGCCGGGAACTGCGGTTTCCGGGAAATCAGGATTCCCGTTTTTGAACACACTGAACTTTTTCAGCGTGGTGTCGGAGACACAACAGATGTTGTTCAAAAGGAAATGTATACTTTTCTTGACAAGGGAGAGCGCTCAATAACGCTGCGTCCCGAGGGAACTGCCGGAGTAGTCCGGTCATACCTTGAAAACGGACTATATAACGAAGCAATGCCGCAGAAGCTTTGCTATCTTGTTTCCTGCTATCGCTATGAAAAACCGCAGGCAGGAAGACTTCGTGAGTTCCATCAGTTCGGACTTGAATGTCTCGGAACGGCTTCTCCCGCTGCGGACGCAGAGGTCATCAGCGTTGCAAACAGCATTTTTTCTTTTCTCGGAGTCAGCGGATTGCAGCTTGAAATCAACTCAATCGGCTGTCCGGAATGTCGTAAGGAGTATCATAAAGCACTGCATGACTATTTTGAAAGCAAAAAGGACGAGCTTTGCCACACCTGCCTTGAAAGACTTGACCGCAACCCAATGAGAATTCTTGACTGCAAAAGTCCTGTCTGCTCAAAAATTGCTGAGAATGCGCCGAAGGTTACTGACTTCCTTTGTGAAGATTGCAGAAATCATTTTGATTCTGTTCAGAACTATCTCAAGGCTATGGGAATTGCTTTCACTGTCAATCCTTCCATTGTCAGAGGCCTTGATTATTACACAAGAACCGTTTTTGAGTTCGTTTCAACCGGAATCGGCGCTCAGGGCACGGTTTGCGGCGGCGGAAGATATGACGGACTTGTTGAGGAGATAGGCGGTGCGCACACTCCGGCTCTCGGTTTTGCAATAGGCATTGAGAGATTGCTGCTTCTTATGGATAAGCAGGGCTTGCCGTTCCCGGAAAGGGAAAGATGTGCCCTTTATATTGCAACAATGGGTGAAAGGGCAAGCTTTGAGGCGGCAAAAATTGCGTCGGCTCTGCGCAACGAGGGCGTTGAGGTTCAGTTTGATGTTGTCGGACGCTCGGTCAAGGCTCAGATGAAATATGCAAACAAGCTTGGCGCACAGTTCACCGTTGTTCTCGGAGACAGTGAGCTTGACAGCGGAATTGTTCGCCTCAAAAACATGGAAAGCGGCGAGGAAACCGAGGTTGCGCTCCCGGATTTTGAAAACGCTTTTCTGCGTGCAAGCCTCAGCGAAAGCCTCAAGGGTCTTGAGGAACTCGGCATTGACGCAGACATTGATATTGATGAACTCATGAACAAAAACTTATTTTAAGAGGTGTGAATAAATGGATACCATGACAGGACTCAAAAGAACCGGCTATTGCGGTTCGTTCAGTGCAAAGAATATCGGCGAAACCGCCGTTGTCTGCGGCTGGGTTCAAAAGCAGCGTGACCTCGGCTCACTGATTTTCATTGACCTGAGAGACAGAACGGGAATTGTTCAGCTTGCCTTTGATGACCACACGGACAGGAGCATTTTTGAAAAAGCCTCCGCTGTCCGCAGTGAGTATGTTCTTATGGCAAAGGGAGTTGTGCGTGAGCGTTCCTCAAAGAATCTTGACATTCCGACCGGTGAGGTTGAAATTGATGTTTCAGATCTCCGCATTCTCGGCGAAAGCGAAACTCCGCCGTTTGACATCATTGAAAACTGCCCGACAAGCGAGCTGACAAGGCTCAAATACCGCTATCTTGACTTGCGCCGCCCCGATTTGCAAAAGAACATTCTCATGCGCCACAGGATAACAAAAATTACCCGTGACTATTTTGACGAAAACGGATTTGTTGAAATTGAAACGCCGATGCTCATCAAATCAACTCCCGAGGGAGCAAGAGACTTCCTTGTTCCCTCAAGAATCCATAAAGGAAGCTTTTATGCTCTTCCTCAATCTCCGCAGCTTTATAAGCAGCTTTCAATGGTTGCCGGTTTTGACCGCTATATGCAGATTGCCCGTTGCTTCCGTGACGAAGACCTGCGCGCCGACCGTCAGCCGGAGTTCACCCAGATTGATGTTGAGATGAGCTTTGTTGAAATGGAAGATGTTCTTTCAATGATTGAGGGCTTCATGAAAAAGCTTTTCAAGGAGGCACTCGGAGTTGATATCAACGAAAAACTGCCTCGCCTTACCTATAAGGAGGCAATGGAGCGTTACGGTTCCGACAAGCCGGATACCCGTTACGGTATGGAGATTTTTGACCTTGCCGGGGAAGTTAAGGACTGCGGCTTCGGCGTGTTCTCCGGTGCGGTTGCAAACGGTTCAAGGGTTTGCGGAATCACTGCAAAGGGCGCATACTCTGTCCTTACGAGGAAAGAAATTGACAAACTCACTGAATTTGTCAAGGGTATCGGCGCAAAGGGAATTGCATGGGTAAGATATGCAGAGGACGGAACTGTTGCCTCATCTTTTGCAAAGTTCATGACAGACGATGAGATGGCGGCAATCAAAAAGAAAGCAGGAGCCGAAAACGGTGATGTTGTTCTCATCATTGCCGACAAGGAGCGCATCACTCTGCCCGTTCTCGGAGCACTGCGCCAGAACATTGCAAAGAAGCTGGATATCATTCCACAGGACAAGTACAATCTGCTTTGGATTGTTGAGTTCCCGTTCTTTGACTGGGATGAGGATCTCGGTCAGTTTGTTGCAATGCACCATCCGTTCACTGCTCCGCTTGAGGAATGTCTGCCTTATCTTGAAAGCGACAAGGCGAATGTCAGAGCAACGGCATACGACCTTGTTCTCAACGGAATTGAGCTTGCAAGCGGTTCAATCAGAATCACCGACCCTGAACTTCAGAAGAGGATTTTTGAACTTCTCGGTCTTTCAGATGAAGAAGCCTATGAAAAGTTCGGTTTTCTCACCGACGCATTCAAATACGGCGCACCCCCGCACGGCGGAATAGGAATAGGACTTGACAGACTGTGTATGCAGTTGCTTCGTCTTGACACCCTGCGTGATGTAATAGCATATCCCAAGGTTCAGAATGCAAGCGAGCCTATGACCGAGTGCCCGGCTGTTGTTGACAGCGAACAGCTTGTTGAACTCGGAATTGCAACCGTCAAGGAAGAGAAATAAACATTTTGTTAACGCGTTGTAAAACAGGTGTTAAATGTTGCCAAAAACATTTGACATCTGTTTTTGTTTTATGTATATTTTGACAGGGGTGTTTGTGGCGTTGGGGAACGCAACCCTGAAAAGAGAAAAGGTTTATAGAAAGGGGATCATCCTGTATGATTTCTGTCAAAAACATCGGAAGAACATTGCTTTCCTCTTTGGCGGTGATGTTCTATTCCTTTCTTTCCGTTCTGACAGTCGGAACCAAAACTTATGAGCTTCCCGTAACACCGGAGGACTTTGAACCTGTTTTGCGTTTTGCGGTTTGCAGCGATGTCCATTTTAAAAACGACACCGAGCTTGAAGCAAAAGGGGAAGAAGCGGGTGAGGAATATGAGAAATATCTCCGGGAGGTTGATGTTCCCGGTCAAAGACTTGCCGCCGCAATTCAGATGGCATATTCCTATTCGGAAAGCTATGACGGATATAAGGGCCTTGACGCCTTTGCTGTTGCCGGTGACTTCACAAATAAGGGCGCACCGGAGCAATACGAAGCTTTCAACAAAACCTGCAGTGAAAATCTCAGGGCAGGAACACAGCGTATTATCTGTGCCGGCAACCATGAGTATGTAATGTACCGGGACAATGACAGAACTGAGGGCGCAAGAGTTTTTGAAAAGTATATCGGTTCACTCAACAGTCACTATGTTATCAACGGCTACCATTTTATTTCCGTTTCATACGACGATAAAATAGAGACCTATCTGAAGTCCGGCGTATGGCTAAAAAAGGAGCTTGACAAAGCTGTTGCCGATACGGGAGACAAGCCTATATTTGTTTTTCAGCATCCGGCGCCGTCTTTGACCGTTTACGGTTCGGTGAAATGGGGCGATCCCACCATTTCCGCAATCCTCAGTGCATATCCGCAGGTTGTTGATTTTTCAGGCCATTCCCACTATCCGATTAACGATCCTCGCTCAATCTGGCAGGGAACTTTTACGGCGCTCGGCTGCGGAACGCTTGCGTATTTTGAAACAGAGCTTGACACAATTGCCGGCAATTTCCCCGGAGATGTTGAGCAGGCAGCTCAGTTTTATTTTGTTGAAGCCGATAAGGACGGCAACCTCAGAATCAAAGCCTATGACCTTCTGACCAATCAGTTTCTTGTTGAATACTACCTGACCGGTCTTGCAGAGAAGAATTATCCTTATTCGTTCCGGAATCTCTGCAGGCTTGACAGTGCTCCCGTTTTCAAAGCCAGGGATGGAATGTCAACCTCGCTCAACGAAAACGGCGAAACAGTCCTTTCGTTTGACGGCGCAAAGGACAGGTTTGTTACCGAAAGCTATAAGCTCACCGTCAGTCAGGGACTGAAGAAGGTTTTTGAGGATAACTTTTCCGGAAAATATATGTATCTTTTTGAAGATGATAAGTACGAAATCAACCTCGGAAAGCTTGAAAGCGGAAAAAAGTATACCGTAACGCTTTACGCTCTCAACGCTTTTGCGAAACCCTCAAAGCTTCAGAAATATTCTTTTACAGCTCAGTGAAGCTGAATTTTTCATTGACCTATAAGAAAACCGTACATTCGATAATTCCGGATGTGCGGTTTTTGTCATTCCCTCTTTTCATCTGCATATAAATTTAAAAGGGCAGGTGAGACGAGTGGTAATCAGAATCCGGTATAAAAATGCAATTTTTTTGGTTCTCCTTTTTGCCGCAATCGGGATTGCGGTTGGGGTTGCTTTTTCATTTGTTCAGGCAAAGAGCGAAAAGACCGAAAAGGCGTATATAAAATGGGTGGAGCTAAACCCAAGTCTCAGGGCGCTTGAGGATACAATGGAGCTTGATATAAAGACTCACGATTCGCTTTATCACATAAGCTGGATAGATTCGCTTTCATACCTTGCCGTTAAAAACGGAAACAACTGGAGCGGATATAAAAAGAAAGACCTTCAAAAGATGCTTGACGCACTCGGCGATAGCTACACAATTGAAGACCTTGTTGGCGAGAACAAGTATTTTTCATATTATAAAGAGGCTTTCACGGCGGCTCTGGGCGGGCTTTTGGGGGAATACGAGAGGCAGATACCTGACGGTAACGGAGGAAAGACTGTCCGTTCCGGCTACGGCCTTGTTGCCTACAGCCCAATTGCCGAGGGCTTTTCATACAGTCATTATGATGACTTCGGCTCATCCCGTTCCTACGGCTACCGCAGAAGCCACCTCGGAAACGATTTGCTCGGCAATGTCGGAACGCCGATTGTTGCGGTTGAGGGTGGCGAGGTTGAATGTATCGGCTGGAACCAATATGGCGGTTGGCGGCTCGGCATACGCTCATTTGACAAAAAGCGTTCGTATTATTATGCGCACCTGCGCAAGGACCATCCTTATCACGGGGATATCAAGCAAGGCTCGCTCGTCAAGGCGGGACAGGTCATAGGTTATATGGGAATGACGGGATATTCAACCAAGGAAAATGTCAACGGAATGAGCGTTCCTCATCTTCATTTCGGCTTGCAGCTTGTTTTTGATGAGAGCCAGAAGGAGGGCACAAATCAGATATGGCTCGATGTTTATCAGCTTGTTAAGCTCCTTTCCAAAAATCGTGCAACCGTTATCAGGGACGCAGAAAGCGGTGATTATTTCAGAAAGTATGATATTATTGACAAGCGATATCCGCAAGAGCTTCGTTCTTTTGTTGCTTAAAGCTTCTGATAAAGAAATCGCACGCCGACTTGTTTTGTCTGGCGTGCGGTTTTGTTTCATCGGTTTTATCTCAGCGTTTGAACCTGAAGCTTTTTGACAAGCTCTGCCGAAAGATTGTCAAGCTGTTCCTGCGACGGATTGACACTGATTTTTTCAAGTTTTTTGTCATATTCAGCGTGGGTTGCCTCGTCTGTCAGGGAAAGCAGGTAGTAGAATGTGTCGGTGTAAATTCCGCTGTATGGCGAAAAATTCTTCTTACCCCAGACCGCTTCTCCGCTTGTGCTGCTTCCGGTGAAGCAAAGCGTACCCTCTGAAAGTTCGCTGTCCCAGGCAAGAACGGGGTATATTACAAATCTTTTTCCGTCAAGCTCAATTTCAAATGAGTCGCTGTCCTTTTTTGAAAAGTAAAGATCGGAAAGTGCTTTTCCGGAATCAATGTCGTTTCGACTGATTGTTACACCGTTGAAAAACGAGACGGGCCGTGAGTTGTTGCAGGAAAGCTCAGAGTAATCGCTATTGTTTGCGTCCTTGTTGAAAACAACAACATCCCAATTGCCGAACATTTGCTGTGCAGTGATGTCCGCTTCAAGCTTTTCTCCGGCGTATGGTTCGGGAACAAGGAGGGGACGGCCGTCCTTTGTCCATTTCAGTTGTCGCAGCTCAAGACTTGGGAGCGCATCAACAAAAAGGTCGTTTCGTTCCGCTTCGGTCTGACCGGTGAAAAGCTTGTTTCCAGCCTTGTAGTAAAGTTGTGACTGGAACGCCATAATGTCCTTTCCGTCCTTGGTTCTGATAACGCACGGACTTCCGGGAGAGGCCTTGCCGTTGGTTGAACAGGAAATCATTCCGCTGCTGCTTTGGGTAAAGCTGTATCCGGCGGCAATCATACCGCCCTTTGAAAACTGATTGCTCTTTTTTGAGGAGGAAAACTCGGAAAGATTGTTTCCGTTTTCGTCAAGATACGGCCCGTCAATAGTTTTGCTTTTTGCCCAGCGGATTTCATAGTTTTTTTCCTCAATGCCGTAAGTTATGAAAAGGTAATAGTATTCGTCGTAATAAAAGATATCGCAGGCGCAAACAAGGCTGCCGTCGTTCTTTGAAAGCGAGGGGATGCTGCCCGGTTTTGCAAGCAGGATTCCCGTGTGGAAATCACGGCCGCCAAATTTGTGGACGGTTGAAATTTTCTCTCCAACGGAGTTGATGATACTGCCTGTCTTCAAAAGCCCCGTCTTTTTGTCAAGCTCAAGCAAATATATTCCGCCGTTGATTGTTTCCTTGCCGAAGTATGAGCCGTATACAAGATACATCTGTCCGTCCTCAGTCAGAATGACGGACGGGTGAACGGCGTTGCTTGCATCGTAATGAGAAGAGTCGGCAACGGTTTTTCCGTCAGAAAGCTTGCTGCCGGTATGGTAGCCGCAGCTTGAAAGAACCATTCCGACTTCGTTCCAGGTCTTGCTGTTGATTGAGGCTTCAAGATCCTTTGTTGAAACGCAGAATATTGCGGATTCATTTGTCCCTTGTTCCTTTGAAAGAGAAAAGTAAAGGAAATAGGTGTCGTCAACCTTGACAATCTCCGGTGCAAGCGGGGTTCTGTCGTTGAGCACAGAGGAATAGGAGAGCGTTGAATTATAGCCATGAGCTTTTGCCCAGTTTTCAACGCACCTGAACTGCGAAAAATCCATCACCTCGGACGATTCCGCAGCAACGGGTGTGTCAAAATATGTTGTCCGGTTTGTCCAGTTGAAAAGGTCCTTTGAGCGTGCAACGGCGTTATCGGAGCCGAAGGCGTAGTAATAACCGCTTTTTTCGTCAAAAATAATGCTCGGATCACGGAAATTATACGCACCTGCCGAGCCGAGATAAGGTGTTGAACACAGCGGCAGGATTGTTGGCGCTTTCGGAAAGTCTAATCCTCCGCCGTTGCTTTCGGCGGCAGGTCGTTTTCCTTTTTTGAAGGTAGCAACAACATTGCTGTTTTTCCTGACCGTAAAGCGGTATTGAAGCATTCTGACATCATCGGTAACATCTGCGCCGTTGACAATGAGACTTGCAAGGGTGTAGTAGTCGCTTTCGGTTCGTTCGGGGTTAATGTTAAGTACCAGCGTTTCCCCGGCTTTGCAGGTAACATGATACTTGTTATCGGTTCCGACTGCATTGCTGTTCGGAACACTGAGCATTCCATGCTCATAGCTTTCGATGAAAACCTGATACTCAAAACTGTGGATAAATTTGAAATAAACGCCGACGAGTGAGCCGACAAGCACCAGAGCGATGGAAAAAAACAAAAGAAATTTTTTAAACATCGTAAAGCACCTTTCAAAATTTGTTATTCAACCGTGAGCGAGGAAATAATATTTGAATAGATTGAAACTGCACCGGAATAAAAGTTTTTCTTAACAATCTCAACCTGTGATGCGTCAGCAACAAAAAGGGTGAGGCTCATCAGCTGAACACCGACATCGTTAATGCGAAAAGTAACATAGTAGCCGCCGTCCTTCTCCTGAGTTGAAACCTCACACTCGTTTTTGATTTTTTCACGGGTGAGGACAGCGAGAGCGGCACTGACTGCCTTTTCCCTTATCGAGCGCGGAAGCGAGCGTTCAATTGAGGAAACCTCATATTTTGTTTTGTGGGTTATTGTGAAAAGCTCATCCTTTTCGCCGAACTCGGAAATAATGGTTCCGTTTTTAACAAGCTCATTGAGAGCTTCGTTGACTTCAAAATAGTTTGCAATCGGGTATTCCTGCAAAATATCGTTAATCTGAGAGCGGGAAAGGCTTTTGTCAACCATTTTCAGCAGATAGCACAAAAGCAGTTTAATTTCTGACTTTTCACGCAGACCGCCGGGAGCAATTCCCTCGCTGAAAGTATCGTTTTGCTGTTCCATTGCTGTTCTCCTTAAAAAATGAGAAAGTGTTTTGATAGCTTCAGAAAACGCAAACGGCGTCTCTGAATCCGACTATACACAATATATTCTATCACAAAAATAATGCAAAATAAAGCCAATAGATAAAATATTATATATATTTTGCATTTCCCTTGACATAATCCGAAAGGACCTATAGAATTGATGAAGTGTATTATGGAATCTATGATTGATTTAACTTTCAATCAATTCCGGATTCCTTGAATATCCTATGGAGGTGCTCAGGTGGTCAGAAAATATTCAACTGTTCTTTTTGATGCCGATAACACATTGCTTGACTTTGATATGGCGGAAAAATGTGCGCTGACGAGAGTGCTTGAAGGACTTGGAATTGAAGCAACGCCTCAAACGGTTGCGTTGTATAGCTCAATCAACCTTTCATACTGGCGGGCTTTTGAACTCGGTGAGGTCACAAAGGACTATCTTCGTACGACACGGTTCAGGGATTTGTTTGAAAAAATAGGCTTTGAAAAGTCTGTTGATGTCACCGCTGTTGCGGATTCATATCTCGCTCTGCTCGGAGAGGGGGCATTTCTCCTTGACGGTGCATACGAACTTTGCAAAAGGCTGAAAGCGGCAGGCTGTTCGGTTCATATAATTACAAACGGAGTTGCCGCAACGCAAAAAAGCCGCCTGAGGAAAAGCGGACTTGAAAAGGTGATTGACAAGGTGTTCGTTTCGGAAGAAATCGGAGCGCAAAAACCGCTTCCCGCTTTCTTTGAATATGTTTTTGAAAACATTGATGAAAAGGACAAAGCAAAGCTTGTTGTTGTGGGTGATTCCTACAGCTCGGATATCAAGGGAGCTTGCGGAGTCGGACTTGACTGCATCTGGCTCAACAGAGAAAAAGCGAAAAACACACTTTCCCTTCCGATAACAAGAGAGATTGAGCGCCTTGGAGAACTTTTTGAGTTCTTCGGAGTATGAAGCTTTTTGTGTAAGCAGTGATTCGTTTTTGCTTTTTGCACGGACAATTCAGAAACAACAAAACGAAATCAACCGGGAAGTATTGGGAACACCCATACCTCCCGGTTGTTGTCATCTGCAATAAAACTCAATAGCCGCCGCAACGAATGCCGCTGTTCCTTCGCCGCCTGCGTTGTCAATGTTCTGTCGGAAGCGTTCGTCACCAACATACATCTGACCAAGACCGGAAAGAATCTCCTTCGTGCAGGTATAGCAGTTTTCAGTGATGAAATCCTGAAGCTTTTTCACGCAGTTCTGTGCCTGATCGCAGTCGGGCGAGAGGCTGCGAAGCTTGCCTGCCTCGGAGAAAATGACATCCATTTTGCTGAAGACATCGTTTTTTTCGCTGTCGGTTTTTGCTGAATTTCTGTTTTCATATTCCCTGTATGCGGCAGTGCTGCCCCATTTTTGCCGGGCTTCTTCGGCATACCTCTTGATTTCTGTGTTGTCAAAAGCGGAAAACTCCATTTTGTTCACTCCTGTTCTGATAGTGTCACGGGCAAGAACAATGAGTCTTTCAAGATGCTCCTTTTTCATTTCAAGCAGTGTAATCTGCTGACTGAGAGCCGAGATATAATCGAAATCCGGATTGTCAAGAATGGCTTTTATCTCCTTGAGCGGAAACTCAAGTTCACGGAAAAGCAAAATGCTTTGCAGTCTTTCAAGCGAGGAATCGTCATATAATCTGTAACCGGCGTTCGTTGTTTCTGCCGGAAGAAGCAGACCGATGCTGTCGTAATAATGCAGTGTGCGCACACTGACTCCGGAGATTTTGCTGACTTCGTGAACTGTTTTCATTCTCTTTCCCTCCCGTGCAAGAAGAGCATACACTATGACGCAACGACAGAGTCAAGGGGTTTTTCAAAAAAAGTCAAATTTTTTTCAGTCTTTGATAACTCTTAACCTGATAACACCTTCAATGTTTTTGAAGAGCTTTTCAAAGTCAACTTCCTTTTCGCCAAGGCTGATGTCAACAATGGTGTATGCCATGTCTTTTTTTGCCTTGTTCAAAAGGTTTTCAATGTTAAAACCTTCACCGGAAACCGTTGAAGAGATTTTTGCAATCATGTTCGGGATGTTTTTATGGATGATGCAAAGGCGGCAGTCCGTTTCCCTCGGGGTTGAAACACTCGGGAAGTTGACCGAATTGCGGATGTTACCGTTTTCAAGGTAATCGATAAGCTCGTCTGCGGCGCAGGCTGCGCAGTTCTCCTCCGATTCGGGCGTTGAAGCTCCAAGGTGGGGGATTGCAATGACGCCCTTCTGGCCGATGAGCTTTGCGGACGGGAAATCAGTAACATAGCAGGCAACTTTTCCGCTTTCAAGTGCTTCAAGCATATCATCATCGTTGACAAGACCGCCGCGGGAGAAGTTCATGATTCTTACGCCGTCTTTCATCATTGCGAGTGATTCTTTGTTGATCATGTTCTTTGTTGAGTCAAGCATCGGAACATGGACGGTGATGTAGTCGCAGGAGGAGAAGATCTCCTTGAGGCTTTCTGCGTGCTTGATTGAACGGGAAAGGTGCCAGGCAGACTCAACGGAGAGGAACGGGTCATAGCCGGAAACCTTCATGTGGAGGTGTCTTGCCGTGTTTGCAACAAGAACGCCGATTGCGCCGAGACCGATTACTCCGAGAGTTTTTCCCTGAAGTTCAGGACCTGCAAATTTGCTCTTGCCCTTTTCAATGAGAGAGGGCAGCTGCGGTTCTTCACGGACGGTTTTTACCCATTCAATTGAATCAACAATCTTTCTTGAGGAAAGGAGAAGTCCGGCAAGAACAAGTTCTTTAACTGCGTTTGAATTTGCTCCGGGAGTGTTGAAAACAACAACACCTTTTTCGCTGCAAAGGTCAATCGGAATGTTGTTGACTCCTGCTCCGGCTCTTGCAACGGCTTTGACTGAGTCGGAAAAGGAAAATTCGTGCATATCTGCCGAGCGGACAAGAACTGCGTCCGGTTCGTTCATTTCATCGGAGCAGTCATAGCCTTTCTTTCTGAGGATGTCAAGTCCGATTTCGGAAATTTTGTTGAGGGTAAGGATATTTTTGCTCATGCGTGTTCCTCCTCGAATTTCTTCATGAAGTCAACAAGTTTTTCAACGCCTTCAAGCGGCATGCCGTTGTATACCGAGGCTCTCATGCCGCCGACGGTGCGGTGACCTTTGATGTTGACAAAGCCGTTTTCGCCCGCCTGCTTAACAAACAGCGCATCAAGCTCATCGTTTCCGGTAACAAACGGAATGTTCATCAGTGAGCGGTCTTCCTTTGCAACGGTACCCTTGAAAAGCTTTGAGGAATCAAGGAAATCATAAATGAGCTTTGCCTTTTTCTCGTTGAGCTCCTGCATTTTTTCAAGTCCGCCGATGTCGTTTTTGAGCCATTCAAGCATGAGCTTGCACATATAGATGCCATAGCATGGAGGAGTGTTATAAAGCGATTTGTTGTCCGCATGGATTCTGTATTTGAACATAGTCGGGGTGATATCCATAGGTTCGCCGATGAGATCCTCACGGATAATCACAACTGTTACACCGGCAGGTCCCATGTTCTTTTGCGCACCGGCAAAGACCAGACCGAATTTTGAAACATCAATCGGCTGCGAAAGGATGCACGATGAAATATCGGCAACAAGGGGTACTGAGCCGGTGTCCGGGAGAGTGTGATATTTTGTTCCGTAGATTGTGTTGTTCATGCAGATATAGGCATAGTCTGCTTCGGGGTCAAACATGGATTTGTCAGTCTTAGGAATGTATGAATAGGTTTTATCCTCAGAGGAAGCAACAACCCTTGTTTTGCCGTAGCGTGAAGCCTCCTGGAAAGCTTTTTTTGCCCACTGTCCGGTGATGATGAAATCAGCTTTGTTGTTCTTTGTCATCAGGTTGAGCGGAATCATTGCAAACTGTGAAGAACCGCCGCCCTGAAGGAAGAGAACCTTATAGTTTTCGGGAATACACATAAGTTCTCTCAAAAGGGCTTCTGTTTCATCAATTAAAGCCTGAAAAACCTTTGAACGGTGCGACATCTCCATGACCGACTGTCCGCTCGACTGGTAGTCAAGCATTTCGCTTGCAGCTTTTCTGAGCACTGCTTCGGGCATCATGGACGGCCCTGCTGAAAAATTGTATACTCTTGACATTTTTTTACACCTCTTGAAAAAAAGATTTCATCGCAACTGAACCCAAGAACGGTTCAGCGATGTAATTAGATTAAGTGTACTATATATTATGACAGTGTGTCAATGTTGAAAATGACCGAAAGTTTTGAATTTCTGCCGTGATTTTGGTTATTTCGACTTAATTATGGAATACGGCAGAAAAACATTCGGTTTTTTGAAAATTTTGGGGGCTTTTATTTTTTTTTAATGTGTGATAGAATAGCTGTGTATAAACTTGTGATTACGGGAGGCTGACAGATGAAAAGGGTTGTTTCGCTTTTTGCTGTTTTTGTTCTTGTTGTTTCAACCGGGCTGTTCACCGTTTCTCGGGCAGTTCAGGTTACATATTCGCTGACGACCGAGGAGCAGGATATCTTCCTCGGAAATACATATAAAAGAAAGCTGAATACCGTTCCTGCCGGCGCTGATACCTCAGGCGCCTCGTGGTTCAGCAGCGATGAAAGCGTTGCGGTTGTTGACCCGGACGGAACTGTTCACGCTACTGCACGGGGCAAGGCAACAATAATGGTTGAAATTGACGGCTATACATTCAGCTATAAGGTGCGTGTTGTTGCGCCGTTTCTTAATTGCCGGACAAAATCTCTTTATCTCGGTGAGCAATGTACTCTTGAGGTTAACGGCGGAAGCGGAAAAACAACATGGAAGTCAAGCAACAAAAATATTGCCTCTGTCAGCAAAAAGGGCGTTGTTACAGCCCGCAAGCCCGGAAAGGCGGTTGTTACCGCAACGAGAAACGGCGTTTCAATGCAGTGCAGAATAACCGTTCTGAAGCCTGCGTTCAAGGTTGAAAGCGTCAACCTGAAAGTCGGCGCAAAAAAGCGGCTGAACATTAACGGCGGTACGGAAAAACCGAAATGGAAAAGCTCAAAGCCCTCCGTTGTCACCGTCAGTTCGAACGGAATTATCCGAGGCAAAAAGGACGGAAAGGCAACGGTAACGGCAACGCTCAACGGATATAAGCTTTCCTGCAAGGTCAATGTCTATACTTATATGCTCAACCGCTCCTCACTCACGCTGGAAGCAGGAACTTCACAAAAACTTGCTGTCACCGGAGGTACCGGAAAGGTCACATGGAAAAGCAGCAATGCCAGAATTGCTTCTGTCAACTCAAGCGGCGTTGTGACGGGAAAAACAGCAGGCAGCGCAACGATAACCGCAATCAAGGACGGTTTTGCACTCACCTGCAAAGTTACCGTCAGGGTGACAGACCTTCCGGCGCCGGTCGGAAAGGAGAATATTGTTCAGGCATATTGCGATGCCGTGAACAATGCAAAGGCAACAAAGAACTTCAGCTTCACTGTTTCAAGCGATCCGACATTCAACATAACACGGGCAACGGACACGAAGAATAAGATTATTTTCACAATTCTTCTTGAAACCTTTTTCAAGGACAGCGAAAAAAAATATACCGTAAAAGACGGTAAGGTTGACGGAAAGGTTGAGCCTACCGCATACATTCCGCCTCTGTTTCAGAAATGCACTCTTGACAGTGAGGGTGTTCAGACCGCAACGGCGAAAAAGGACGGTAACGGCTATATTATCAACATGAAGCTTGTTAAGGAAAAGGCGCATTTCAGCGGAACGGGAAGCAACAGCTGTGTATACAATAAATCCGTTTCAAAGCCGCTGAACCTTTCGGTTATTCAGATTGCGGACGATGAGGATTTTTCAAAGATTACGATAACTTATACCGCAACCGAGGTAACTGCACAGATTGATAACCGTGGAAGGCTCAAAAAGCTGACCGTCATTGCTCCGCAGACATTCAGGGTTGATACAAACTTCTCGGCGGATATTACAACAAGAGATTATTATGTATTTAACTATTGAGGCAAAAAAGGCCGTCCGTTTCCGGGCGGTCTTTTTGGTTGCCATGAAAAAAGCGCAACTCTATGATTCATAGGTTGCCGAAAAGCGGATTTTCTGGTAAGATGAGCGCAAAGGAGGAAAAGCAATGGACACACAAAGAACAGCACATTTTATCAAAGAGCAGCGAATTGCTGCAGGGCTTACTCAAAAGCAACTTGCCGAAAAGCTTGGCTGTACTGATAAAGCCGTTTCGCGCTGGGAAACCGGCAGGGGAATGCCTGACATATCATTTCTTATACCGCTTTCCCAAGTTCTCGGTGTTTCGGTCGGAGAACTTGTTGCAGGGGAAAAATACGAAAGAAAGGCGGTCGCAGCAATGACAGACGAAAACGAAGTCTCGGTTCACGAAGCGGAAGTGAAAGAGATAATAATAAAGAACGATGAAACTTTAGTGAATGTTATGCAGGAGGGCGAAAAGCAAACAAAAAGGCAGAGCCGCGGCTCTTTCCTGACACTGGCGGTATGCTGCTTTCAGATTTTTGTCTTTTTTGGTTTGCCGAGGATAATGCCAGAAATGTCATCGCCGATTATTGCAATGATTATTATTACGGTTATTAATTCAGTTATTGTCGGAGTTGTTGGAAACAACAGCAAGTGGCTTTACCCTGTGTTTATATTCTTGCTTTTGTTTTTTGTCAACGCTGTCAATATAAGTCCCGAGGGGTGGGTGGTGACCTACATCGGTGCACTGTTTGCCGCCGGCTCGCTCGGCATTGTACTGCTTTGCAGCGGCATAAGGCTCATTATTAAAAAACTTGTCAAGCATTGACACGGATAATCGGGATGTCTTTCTTATGAGGAATGCTTCTGCTTCTTAAATACGCTTGACAAATTCTGACAATGCTGTATAATAAGCAAGCGTTGTGCGGATATGTCTTGTTGCCGGGAAAATACTCAAGCAGTGAATATTTCGGTTGACTTGAGCGCATTATTGGGTTAGAATATATCATATAGCACTTTCCTTTGAAGGACTGCTGCGTATAAAACGAAAGGAAGTTTTCAAATATATGGATATGACTTCTCTCAGACCGAATCCCGAAAAGAAGCTCAGAATCAGCACTGAGCAGGGAACATTCTGTCGTTTTCCCGTCAGAACAAAGGTCGTTTATAAGGGTGATGTTCTCACCGAAATCATGGACGAATATGTTATGCCTTATGTTAAAGAGGGCGACATGATTTTCATCAGCGAAAAGATTGTTGCCATCAGCCAGGGCAGGGCTTTTGATATTGATGATATCAAACCCTCACGCCTTGCAAAGCTGCTTTGCAAGTTCGTTTATAAATCACCCTACGGAATCGGACTCGGAAGTCCGTGGACAATGGAGCTGGCTCTTCGTGATGTCGGTGCGCCTAAAATTCTTTTTGCGGCTTTCTGCTCCGCAATAACAAAGCCGTTCGGTGTCAGAGGTGTTTTCTATAAAATTGTCGGCGAAAAGGCCCGTGCAATTGATGGCCCGTGCGACTGTACACTTCCGCCGTATAATCACTATGCAAAGCTTGCTCCGTTAAAGCCGGATGAGGTTGCCGCCGGACTTGAAAAGCATACGGGCTGCAAGGTTGTGGTCATGGATGCCAACGATATCGGCCGTGAGATTCTCGGACGAAGTGACAAGTCAATTGAAATTGATTTTTGCAAGAGCGTTTTTGAGGACAACCCTCTCGGTCAGAGCTCTCAGCAGACGCCGATTGCAATTGTTCGCAAGGAAGAAAACACAGCTGACGATATTCTTCCCGAAGACCCGGAGGAATAAAAGAAAAACAATAATCAGGACTGTACGGTTGATTCCGGGCAGTCCTGATTTTTTTGAAAAAACGGGCTGTCGTTTTGGTGTGACAGCCCAATTCGATTTTATTATTTAAGGTCGTATTTGTCCATGTAGTCGTTAATTTTTTGAACCGGATCAAGGAAAACGCTGACTGATTCATCATGGTTGAGCGTGTCTATGATGAAAGCGCAGTATTTTGACATATCAACATTTCCGTGCCATTCCCTTTCAAGGAGAGCTTCAGGGGTATAAATAAGATTTGTGGTGAAAATCTTGTTGAAAAGGCCCTCTTTGTATGCCTCGTCAAAACGCTCCAGACCGGATGTGAAAAGGCCGAAGGTTGCAAAAACAAAGATTCTTTTGGCTTTGAGACCCTTGAGCTGGCGGCATACATCGATCATGCTGTCGCCGCTTGAGATCATGTCGTCAACAACGATAACATCTTTGCCCTCAACATTGTCTCCGAGAAATTCGTGTGCAAGTATTGGGTTGCGACCGTCAACAATCTTTGAATAGTCACGGCGCTTATAGAACATTCCAAGCTCAATGCCGAGAACCTGGGAGTAATACACACAACGGCTCATACCGCCCTCGTCCGGAGAAATCATCATTGTTTTCTCGGGGATAAATTTGATGTCGTTGTCGACACTTTTTGCAAGAGCCTTGATCATCTGATAGGTGGGTGAAACACTTTCAAAGCTGATTCTGATGGCATTCTGAACTCTCGGGTCGTGGGCGTCAAAGGTGATGATGTTTGAAACGCCCATGTTTTCAAGCTCCTGCAAAGCGAGCGCACAGTCAAGCGACTCTCTTGCGGAACGCTTGTGCTGTCTGCCCTCATAAAGCATCGGCATGATAACGGTTATTCTTCTTGCCTTGCCTGCACAGGCGGAGATAATCCTCTTGAGGTCAGCAAAGTGATCGTCCGGGCTCATGGGAACATTGAGCGGCTTTCCGTCTGCATCCTTGATGTCATACATTTTGTATGTGACGCTATAATTGAAGCAATCAGCAATAATAAAAAGGTCATATCCTCTGATAGTTTCGCAGACAACGCCCTTTCCCT
>JAEDHZ010000118.1 GCA_016292705.1 Clostridiaceae bacterium | reverse complement strand
TGCTTGATGAGCCCACTGCCGGGCTTGACCCGATAGTTACTAAAAATATGTATGAGCTCATTAAAAGCCTCAATGAGGAAAACGGAGTAACGGTTATCATGGTATCCCATGATCTTGCAGCTTCAATGAAATATGCCTCGCACATTCTTCAGATAAGCCACAGCGGTGCTTTCTTCGGAACCGTTTGCGAATATCGCAGCAGTGCTGAAGGAAAAGCCTTCCTCGGAAAGGAGGGCGAGGACGATGCTTGAAAAGATTGTTTCATATCTTCAGTATGACTTTGTGCGCTATGCACTGATTGCGGGTGTTCTGATTGCTCTTTGCGCCGCCTTGCTCGGTGTGAGCCTGGTTCTCAGGCGCTGTTCATTGGTCGGGGACGGACTTTCCCATGTTACTTTCGGCGCAATGACGGTTGCGATGATTTTTTCTGTTGCTCCGATGTATGTTTCGCTTCCGGTTACAATTCTTGCTTCCGTTATTCTCCTGCGAGGAGACAGGGCAAAGCTGCGGGGAGACAGTGCCGTTGCTGTCCTTTCCGTTTCATCTCTTGCAATTGGATATTTATTGCTCAATGTTTTTTCAAAGAAAACAACAAATCTCAGCGGCGATGTCTGCAGCATACTTTTCGGTTCAACTTCGATTCTGACGCTCAAGCTTTCGGATGTTATCACCTGCGTTATACTTGCCGTGGCGGTTGTCACAGTGTTTGCATTGTTTTATAACAAGCTTTTTGCTGTTACCTTTGACGAAAGCTTTGCCCGTGCAACAGGAACAAAAGCCTCGGTTTATAACCTTATTCTTGCTGTTACAACGGCGGTTGTCATCGTCCTTTCAGTTAACCTTGTCGGCGCATTGCTCATTTCTGCTCTGATCGTCTTCCCTGCCTTGTGTGCCATGAGGCTTTTCAGGAGCTACAAGGGGGTAATGATTGCGGCGGCGGTCATGTCGGTGTTCTGCGCCGCACTCGGAATCTTTGTTTCAATCATCTATTCAACCCCTGTCGGCTCAACGATTGTTGCGTGTGAGCTTGTGATATTTGTAATCTGCATAATTATTGATTTTATTAAAGGAGGAACCAAAAAATGAAAAGAATAACTGCCTTAACACTTTCACTTCTGCTTTTACTCAGCCTTTGCGCCTGTTCCGGAAACTCAGGTACGAATGACACACAAAATGCCGCTTCGGGTGACACAACCCTTTCAACCGTTGCTGTTACGGAGGATGTTGACGCTGCTCAGGCAAAAAGCGAAAAGTTCAAGGAGCTTGAAAAGTATCCCGTTGACATTGACACAACCGGGCTCAACAAAAATATGCTGACAGCCCAGATGCAGTCAATTTCGCAGGATCCTGAGAAGTATCTCGGACAAACGATTCGTCTTACCGCAACCTATCAGAAGCAGGAATCGAATTCCGCAGACAAGCCGTTTTATAATTTTGCTTTCGGCTATGATGACACGGGATGCTGCGCCGCATGGGGCATTGAGTTTTACGGCGATGATGTTCCGGACAACATTGAGGCATTCGCCGCAATTTCAATGGTCGGAAAAATCTCGCAGTATGACGAGGACGGAAAGATGTATACATTCATTGATGTTGAGCACTTTGCCGTGTAAGCTTACGGGCTGTTCTGATTGAATCGGAACAGCCCGTAAATATTATCTGCAATCTGAATCAGAACGGGCAGGACGCCTGTTTTGTCCGTTCATTGAGTGAGAATGGCACATTTTTGAAAGCAAAAAACCGGCACCGAAAAATAATCGGTGCCGGAAAAAGTATAAATGTTACTGGGGAACCTTGTCGCAAAGCTTGAGGAAGTCAATCTTCTCCATCTTTGTTCTCGGAAGGAGGTCAAGGATTGCAAACTTTCTCGGGCAGGCATAGCCCTCAATGTTGTCCTTGCAGAACTTTTTGAGCTTTTCAATAACCTCATCCTTGTCAGCTTCCGGATCGGTGAGGGAAACGCAAAGTTTGACAAGCGGCTTTCCGGTTTGGTCGTCATAGCCCTGAACGGCGCAAACCTCTTTGATGTAATCAAGGCGGGAAATCAATTCCTCAATTGTTGCAGGATAGATGTTGTAGCCTGCAATGATGATGATTCTCTTTTTGCGGCCGGAGAAGACGAGATGTCCGTCCTCGTCAAGGAATCCCATGTCGCCGGTGCGGACCCAGTTTTTGCCGTTTTCGTCGGTATAGATACCGGTTTCGGTAACATCTTCATCGGGAAGATAACGGTTCATCATAGTGTTGCCGGAAACAACAATTTCACCGACAGTTCCCTGCGGAAGCTTGTTGCAGTCATCGTCCCAGATTTCGATTTCAATTCCGGGAAGCGGAGTGCCGCAGGTGGTTTCTTTGTATCTGCCGGGATTGTTCGATGTGACGGCAGCGCACATTTCAGTGAGTCCGTAGCCCCTTCCGAGCTGAGCGGAGGCGCCGTGCTTTTTGAGGATTGAGTTGAATCTTTCAACAAATTCAAGACTTACAAGGTCTCCGCCGGCAAAGGTGAAAACAAGATTTTTGAGTCCTTCGTTTTCAAAGTTCGGCTGACTTGCAAGGTTCTCATACATCTTCGGAACACCGAGAATTTCCGTAACTTTAATCTTTCTGATTATCTCATTGGCCTGAAGCGGATCGAACTTTGTGATGAGAACGGGCTGATATGCGTTGCAAACGGTGTAGATCATAGCTCCGCCAAGACCGTAAGCATGGAAGCAGGGAAGGGTGCAAAGCGCATAATCTTCCTTGTATTTGTGAACCGGGCGTTCCTGGTCAACAAGGTAATACTTGTATGTAACATTGTTGAAAGCAAATGAAGAAAGGATGATGGTTTTGCTCTTTCCGGTTGTTCCGCCGCCGTGCATATAAACTGCGGCATCTTTTCCGGAATTTCTAATGACCTCCGGAACGGGATAATCGTTGTTGAGGGCATCCTTGAAACGGATGATTGTTTCAAGCTCAGGAACATGAGCATTCTGCTTTTCGTTATAAAGAGCATACTGAAGCGCAACACCGTCGCAGTAGTCGGACAGTGAGCAGACGATGGTGGGCAGAGTTGCCATTACGCCGGCAAACGGAGCGCACATAACATCAAGAACAACAAGCATTTTTGACTTTGTGTGGTCAAGAATCGCCTTGAGTGCGTCAGGCGGAAGAAGAGGATGAACAAAGTTTGCAATAACGCCGAGCTTGTTGAGGGCATAGAAAACCGTCAGAGCATGGCCGCAGGTCGGGAGGAAAACGGCAACAACATCGCCTTTTTTGAGTCCCTTGTTTGCAAAGAAAGCAGAAAGCTTTTCAATGTCAGCAAGGAACTTGGTCATCGGGGTGAAAGCAAGCTGATCTGCAATCGGAGTAACAAAAGCTGTGTATTCTCCCAGCTCCTTTGAAAAATTGTTGTAGCACATATGAAGGTATTCATAACAGGACTCATTCTCCGGCTTGCGCAGATAACTGTTTGCAGATTCGGAATAATTGGTGTGGGTTGCCATAATAAATCTCCTTAACTCAAATTATTGTTTGACAATATGTAACAAATGTGATAAATTGTACTCACAAACTAAATCAATTATAATTGCTCTCATTATTTCAGTCAATTTACAATTTTATATTCGGTGGAACAATTATGACACAAAGATGAGAGATGTAACAAATTTCTTCTTTTTTTTATGAGGTGGAAAACTATGTCAGAACAAAAAAGATACAGCTGTGTCAAAAAGACAAAAAAATGCTTTGAGGAAAGCCTTGCTCAACTTACCCGGGAATATCCCCTCAACAAAATCAGCGTGAAAGCCCTTTGCGAAAAGGCGGAGCTTTCACGCAATGCGTTTTATTTCCATTATAAAGACATCTACGACCTTGTTGAGCAGATTGAAGACGAAATTGTTTCAGAAGTCTGCGGTTATCTTGATGATTTCAGGGAGATGGGCTTTCCGAAAAATGTTCTTGCCTCAATCAAGAGCATGGTTCTTTTGTTTGACGAGCGCAAAAACACGGCGCTGATGTTGCTTGACCCGTCCTTTCCCTCAACAATTGTTCCCCGGTTGAGCAAGATTTTCAGCGACTTCAATTTTGAATACTATAAGCTTTACCATAACTCAGAAGATCGTTCAGCCTATGATCTTTTCTATATGTTCATTTCCACCGGTTTCTACGGAATGATGCGTGAATGGATGCTTTCAGAAAACCCGGCACCCGTCGAAAGCTTTGTTTCGCTCACCTATGTAATGATTAAACGCCTGCTTGTCCTCGGCGAGCCGGAGATTGAGTACAATTTAAAAAAGCCACGAAATGAACACTGATTTTATATCCGTGTATTTAATGTGAATTATCGTGTATAAAAAGCTTTGTCCGGCTTAAATAATTCAAAAAGAGTTTTCAAAATCCGACAGTTTTTGTTCAATTTGACTGTTTTCTCCAATAGATATTGACAAACTATGAAGATGGTTATACAATTAATGAACAGTCAGTAATGATTAACTGTCACATGACGGATTTGTCTGTTATTCCGCTCTTGTTGATATGCACAAAATCTGTGAAGAATACTTGTCTATGATGCACACGGCTTTGTAATATTTCAAGAAGGATTTTCAGCGAATCTGTCCCGTCAGGCTTTCATTACTTTCGAAACTATTTATAAATGGAGGACAAAAAACAATGAAAACGGCAAAAAAATCTCTTGCAATCGTTCTTTCAGTTGTCATGGTTCTGTCGGCATTTGTTTTCAACATCAGTGCAGCTGACTTTGATTCAACCTGGACTGCTATTACAAATGCTGAACAGCTCAAGGATATTGAAAACGATTATTACGGCAAGTACTATCTTGCAAATGACATCACCCTGGGTGACTTTGAACCCATCGGTTGGAGCGATATGGACGGCGACGGAAACGACGATTCGTTCTATGGCGTGTTTGACGGTAACGGTCACACCATCAGCGGTCTGACACAGAATTACGGTTCTTCCGCATCCTACAACGGTCTTTTTGCAAAGAACTTTGGTACAATCTCCAATCTTACGATTGACGGTGCCTATATCTATGCAAAAGACGGTGTTGGCGTTGTTGCCGGTGTTAATAGGGGCACTATCGAGAATGTAACCGTTCAGAACTGCGAGGTTGTTACAAAGGTATATTCAACAAATTATGATTATACCAGATCCGGTCTTATCACAGGTCAGAATGGAACAGGTGGCATTATTAAGAATTGTACGGTTAAATCTTGCTACATTGCCGGCAACATCATGGTCGGCGGTATTGCCGGTTCAAACCTCGGTGAAATTAAGGAATGTACGGCTGATGATATCCGAATCAATTCAAATACAAAGAACAACGAGGCTAAAATTAATAGTATTTATGAAGCCGGTGCGAAGCTTTTAATCAACAATAGCAAATACAGATATTACTGTATCGGCGGTCTGGTCGGTAACAACCAGGGTACGGTTTCAAAGTGTGAAGTTGTAACTGATGCAATCGTTTATGGTTTCCAGAGTGTCGGCGGTCTTGTAGGTTATAACTCAGGTA
>JAEDHZ010000117.1 GCA_016292705.1 Clostridiaceae bacterium | reverse complement strand
ATTGAATACCTGTCATCTGACGGATATAAAATCCTTGTCGGGAGAAACAATGTTCAAAATGACAGGCTTTCAATGAAGTCAGCCGCAAAGAGCGATATGTGGCTTCACACGCAGGGCTTTCCGGGGTCTCATGTCATTATTGTCAGCAGAAACGGCGAGGTTTCGGACAATGCCATTGAGCAAGCAGCGGTTATTGCCGCTTGCCACAGCAAGGCATGCGATTCCTCTTTGGTTCCGGTTGATTACACACGGGTAAAAGCGCTTAAAAAGCCTGTGGGAGCAAAACCCGGAAAAGTAATTTACCACGAATACTATACAATTACGGTCAATCCCGATAAACAACTCGCTGAAAAACTCTTTGTGAAATAGCATCTGAAAGGCGGTGGGCGTTTGTCCTTCACACATCTTCATATTCATACCGAATACAGTCTTCTTGACGGCGCCTGCCGGATTAACGAACTTGTTGCCGCAGTCAAAGCAAAGGGACAAACGGCTGTTGCAATCACAGATCACGGAGTCATGTACGGTGTCATTGATTTTTACAAAGCAGCTAAAGATGCTGGAATCAAGCCGATTATCGGTTGTGAGTGTTATGTTGCGTCCCGAACAAGATTTGATAAGGTTCATGGACTCGATAATGAGAGGTATCACCTTGTGCTGCTTTGTAAAAATGAAACCGGCTATAAAAACCTCATTGAAATTGTTAGTAAGTCGTGGACAGAGGGTTTTTACACAAAGCCTCGCATTGACCGTGATCTTCTTGAAAAACATCATGAGGGTTTGATTGCGCTTTCGGCGTGTCTTGCCGGCGAAATTCCCCGTGCCCTTTCAAGGGGAGATTATGATGGTGCAAAGAACACTGCGCTCTGGTATAACGATGTTTTCGGCAAAGGGAATTATTATATCGAAATTCAAAACCATGGTCTGCGTGAAGAATTGCTTATTTTGAATGACCTTATCAGGCTTTCAAAGGATACGGGTATACCACTTGTTGCAACAAATGATAGCCATTACATTGAAAAGGAAGACGCAGCTGTTCAGCAGGTTCTGATTTGTATTCAGACAAACCATATTGTCGGCGAAGATACTGGTCTTGAATTTGAAACTCAGGAGTTTTATCTCAAGACTGAAGAAGAAATGCGTGAGCTTTTTTTCGCAGTTCCCGAAGCTATTGAGAATACTCAGGTTATTACAGATATGTGCAACCTCGACTTTGAATTCGGGAAAACAAAGCTACCCCATTTTGAAGTCCCGAACCGGATGGATCATTTTGAATACTTTAAGCGTCAGTGCTTTTTCGGTCTATACCGGCATTTTGGAGATGATCCGCCAAAAGAGTATGTTGACAGACTGAACTATGAGCTTTCTGTTATCAATGAAATGGGTTATGTTGACTACTATCTTATTGTTAACGATTTCATTCAGTATGCAAAAAGCAAAGGAATTCCCGTTGGTCCCGGAAGAGGATCGGGGGCTGCAAGCCTTGCGGCATATTGCATTGGCATAACGGGAATTGACCCGATGAAGTATAACCTGCTTTTTGAACGCTTCCTGAATCCAGAAAGGGTAAGCATGCCTGACTTTGATGTCGATTTTTGCTATGTCAGACGCCAGGAGGTCATTGACTATGTAATCCGAAAATACGGCTATGATCATGTTGCCCAGATCGTAACATTCGGAACGCTTGCAGCAAGGGCGGCGATAAGGGATGTCGGCCGTGTTCTGGGTATGCCTTATCCCACGGTGGACTCAGTTGCAAAGCAGATACCGAATGAATTGAAGATAACGATTGACAGTGCGCTGAAAATCTCTCCTGAACTCAAGGCTCTTTATGAAAGCAATGAGGACACGAAAAAGCTTATTGATATGGCTCGCCGTGTTGAGGGGATGCCCCGCCATGCCTCAACCCATGCTGCCGGAGTTGTTATCACAAGGGACGAGGTTTCAAGCTATGTTCCGCTTGCCGTTAATGATGAGAGCGTTGTAACCCAGTTCACAATGACAAACCTTGAGGCTCTCGGACTTTTAAAAATGGATTTTCTCGGCTTGAGAACTCTGACTGTCATTGATGACACAATAAAGATGATACAATGCAAGAATTCGGATTTTTCCATTGAAGATATTGATATTGAGGACAGAGAAACTTTTGAAATGCTTTCAAGCGGAAGGACTGATGGTGTCTTTCAGTTTGAATCTGCCGGAATGAGGAGCGTTCTGACAAGACTAAAGCCTCAGAGCCTTGAAGACCTGATCGCTGTTATATCGCTTTACAGGCCAGGGCCGGCTGATTCGATTGATACCTATATCAACAACCGTCATCATCCGGAGCAGACGGTTTATAAATGCGAACAGGTAAAAGACATACTTTCCGTTACTTACGGATGTATGGTTTATCAGGAGCAGGTAATGCAGATTTGTCGGAAAATTGCCGGCTATTCTTACGGTAGGGCTGACCTTGTCCGCCGTGCGATGTCAAAGAAAAAGCTTGATGTGATGGCAAAGGAAAGGGAGAACTTTGTTCACGGTCTGAAAGATGAAAACGGAAAGGTCCTTTGCTGTGGCGCTGTTGCAAACGGAATTCCTGAAAAAACAGCAAATGAGCTTTTTGATGAAATGTCTAACTTTGCAAAGTATGCTTTCAACAAGGCTCATGCTGCGGCTTACGCCTTTGTGTCATATCAGACGGCGTATCTCAAGTGCCATTACCCATGCGAACTGCTGGCTGCAACACTGACAAGTGTTCTGGATAGCACCGGAAAGGTCACCGGATATATTGATGAATGTAACCGGCTTTCTCTCAAAGTGTTGCCGCCTCATGTCAACGAAAGTTCAGAGGGCTTTTCTGTTGTTGACGGAAAAATACGCTTCGGTCTTCTTGCTGTCAGGAACCTGGGCAAAGGTTTTATCCGTACCATTCTTGAAAAACGCAGAACTTCACCGTATAAAAGCTTCGACGATTTCTGCAAAAGAGTATACGGAAAGGAATTTAACAAGCGGGCGGTTGAAAGCCTCATAAAGTGCGGTGCTCTTGACGGTCTCGGACTTAACAGGCATCAGATGATACGGATTCTGCCCACTGTTGTTTCGCAGCTTGACGAGGATAAGCGGAAGAATATTGCCGGGCAGATCGGTTTTTTTGATGCTGATTCATCCTTTTCCGCACCGGAGCAGTTCTATGTTCCGGAAATGGAAGAATTTGAATATGAAAAGCTTCTTGAATATGAGAAAGAGGTTTGCGGCTTGTATCTTTCAGGGCATCCGATGGAAAAATATAAGGAGCTTTCCAAAGCAATCAAAGCAGACAGGATTTGCGATATTTTTTCAATGGCAGGGGAGTTTTCCTCGAAATATAAAGATAATGCGCCTGTGATACTGCTCGGTTCAATAACCTCCGTGCAAAGAAAGATTACAAAGAGCAATGCTTCAATGTGCTTCATAAAGCTTGAAGATCTCACGGGAACGATTGAATGTATTGTTTTTTCAAAGCTGTATTCCGAAAAAGCGTTGCTGATTCAGGACGGGAATGTTGTTCTTGTCAGGGGCAGACTGAGCTTGCGTGAGGACAGGGAGGTTTCCGTAGTTTGTGAAAGTGTTGAACCCAATCCGAAAAACATTGTCCGTGGCGAAAAAATCCCGGCAAAGAAGAAAAGAACAGGTGTTTTCATCCGTGCAAAAAGCAAGACCGATGCCCGTCTGATAAAGCTTGAAACACTAAAGAGCATCTTCAGCGGCACATTTCCCGTGTATTGCTTTTTTGAAGACAGCGGAAAGTATGAGCACTGCGGTGAAATTGAACTTTCTGAACCGGTTTGTGCTGAGTTAGAGTACATTTTCGGCAAGGATAATGTTGCGGTCAGGAAATGAATCAGCCTGTGTTCGCTTTTTCTTGACAAATCTTGACGATAGTGTATAATAGCCTTAAATATTTTATGAATAATCGGCAGGCTTGTTTTGAAAGCTTGCTCAAAGGAGTTTTTGAAATGATGAAAACTATCGGCGTATTAACCAGCGGCGGAGACGCCCCGGGCATGAACGCTGCAATAAGAGCTGTTGTCCGTGCCGGATACGAGCTCGGAATGAAAGTATACGGAATCAGACGCGGTTATAACGGACTCATGGAAAACGATATGTATGAAATGAACCTCCGTTCTGTTTCAGATATCATTAACCGTGGCGGAACAATTCTTTACTCTGCCCGTTCCGACCGTTTCAAAACCGACGAGGGTATGCAGGCAGCAATAAGAGTCTGCCGTGAAAGGGGAATCGACGGTCTTGTTGTAATTGGTGGAGACGGATCATTCCGTGGTGCCCGTGACCTTTCTCTGAAGGGCGTTCCTTGTGTAGCACTTCCCGGAACAATCGATAACGATATTGATTGCTGTGATTGCACAATCGGTTATGACACGGCAATACACACGGTTATGGAGATGGTTGACAGAATCAGAGATACCACTGAATCCCACGACCGCTGCGCTGTTGTTGAGGTCATGGGTAGGGGAGCAGGATATCTTGCACTCAACGCCGGTATTGCCTGCGGCGCAACTTCAATTCTTATTCCCGAAATTCAGTACGACTTTGAGCGTGATGTCATTCAGAGAATGATGCGCACACAAAGGAGCGGAAAGGTTCATTTTGTCATAATGGTTTCCGAGGCTATCGGCGGGGTTGCCGAAATGGCAAAGCGTATTCAGAAGGAAACCGGTGTTGACAGTCGTGCAACCGTTCTCGGTCATGTTCAGCGTGGCGGTTCACCGACAGCCCGTGACCGTATTCTTGCAAGCAGAATGGGATATCATGCCGTTCAACTGCTCAAAGCCGGTATCGGAAACCGTGTTGTTGCAATTTCAAAGGAAGAAATTGTTGACTATGACATTGTTGAAGCCCTCAACATGAAAAAATCCATTGACCTTGATCTTTATAAGATGGCAATGGATATATCAATCTGATTTTGAATCTTTGAATATTTTGTAAAGCGGGTATGACTTATGGCGGAACAGGAAAACAACATCCATAAAGGTCATCGCCAAAAGGTTAAAAATCGCTATATTGAAGCCGGCTTTGACGGCATGGCTGACCATAATATCCTTGAATTACTCTTGTTTTTCGGAATACCGTATAAGGACACAAACCCTATTGCGCATGAGCTGATTGAGACTTTCGGAAGTTTTTCGGGGGTACTCCGGGCGAGTATTCCTGAGCTGAAAAGCGTCAGGGGAATGACGGAGAATGCCGCCTGCCTGCTTAATATGATTTTGCCGGTATACGCACGGTATCACGCTGACGCCAATGCGGAGCGCCCAATGCTCATGACAACAAATGAAATTGTTGACTACATGCGCCCGAAGTTTCTTGACACAAACAACGAACGGGCGTATGTTCTGTGCTTTGACCATAATCATTATCTCATTGCTGTCCGAAAGCTTTCCGACGGCGACATTTACAGCACTCTTTTTGATATGCGCAAGCTTGCTTGTGCAGTTCTTGAAACAAAGGCAACGGGCGTTGTTCTGGTACACAATCA
>JAEDHZ010000116.1 GCA_016292705.1 Clostridiaceae bacterium | reverse complement strand
AGGAGGTGGCACAGTGCGTACAAGAGCGAGAAGAATCGCAGTTAGAGTAAGTGAACGGCAGTATTACGGCTTCGTATAAAGGCGGCAGGTTCATGATAACCACCGTATCGTTTGAATAGACTCATACACCGGATTCTTGAAGATAATCTGTTGAATTAAAAAACAACCGCACAACCCGAAATAAGGTTGAACGGTTATACCTTCGAAATGCTGTGCTTTGCTATATTGTAAAACACGGTTTTTGAAAACTATGAGGACATTTTTAAACGCCGGTTTAGCCCGGCGCTTCTTTTTATTTCTTCCTTGTTGCTTTTTTCTTGTGCCCGGTGCTGTCAATATAATATGTGTTCTCAAGTTGGGAAACAAGACTCTCCTTGAATGAGTCAATATAGAGCCTGCGCAGCTTTTGTTGTTCCTGCTGCTCCTCGGCGGTCAGGCCTTCTGCCTTTGATTTTTTTGCAAGCTCATTGATTCTGTTGATTTGTTCCTGGGTTACCATTTTATTTCTTTTCCTCCGTTTCCCATTGCTTCCAGACATCCGGGCAGTATCCTACAGTAGCTTTTTTGCCGTTTCGGACGATAGGAGTTTTGAAAAGCTCTCCGTTTTCAAGCAGCTTTTCCTCCTTGGCTTCGTCCGTTGCGAGATATTTTATTAATGAAGAGTCAAACTTTTTTGATTTTTCATTGATGAGGTTCTCAAGCTTTCCTCCGACGGCATTCCGGACGCTTTTGAGTTCACCTTTGCTCATGCTGAATTTTGAGAGGTCAACAAACTGGAACTTGATTCCCCGTTCTTTAAAGTATCGTTGTGCCTTCTTTGTGTCAAAGCACTTAGCAGTGCCGAAAATCTGAATGTTCATTTCTCTTTTCCTTTTGATTTTATTCTGATACATGAAGTATACCACCTGAAGTCAGAAAAATCAATATTTGCTGTCTTTGGAAAAGGAGTTTGTTCTTTCAAGATAGCTTTTTGTGAGTTTGAGAACATCTCCTGAAAGGAAGATTACGCCGATAAGGTTCGGTATAGCCATTAGCCCGTTGAAAATGTCTGAAATGCTCCAGACAAGGGATAGCTTTGAAACCGCTCCGATAAAGGTCAGGGCAGAAAAAATTGCTTTGTAAAGTTTTGATCCATGCCCGTCTGACAAAAACTCAATACTTCGCTCACCGTAAAATGACCAACCGATTATGGTTGAGAAAGCAAAAAGCGTTACTGCCACCGAAAGGATTATGTCCGCCCATTTTCCGAAAACTGAACCGAATGCAAGTGAAACAAGTGATGCCCCCTCAACTCTTTCGAGCGTAAAGCTATCTCCTGCCTTTCGCAGTGCCATAATATTTATGAACGAGGTGTCATCGCTTTGGATGATTCTGCCGTCTTCGGCAACGGAGAAAAGTTTGTGCTCTGTTGAATCGCAAAGTTTTACATTTTCGCCGCTTCCGGGAACAAGTGAAATATACCCGATTTCTTCATTGCCTTTGATTGCCGAGGAAAGCGGAACTGTTCTGACCGAAACGCTGAGCAAAACGAATGCCGTTACCGAGCATATAACAAGAGTATCTGTGAAAACCTGAAAAATTCCCCACATGCCCTGAACCGCAGGTTCTTTAACTGTTGAGGAAGAACCGACCATAACCGATGATCCGAGTCCTGCCTCATTTGAAAAAACACCTCGTTTAAAGCCTGTTGAAATACATTTTTTGAGCGCTGCACCGGCAAATCCGCCGGTCGCCGCTGAGGGAGAAAATGCGCATTTAAAGATTGAGCAGATCACTTGCGGTATCTCGCGGAAGTTTGAAATAATAATGAATGAACAAGTTATAATGTAAAAAAGAGCCATGAACGGAACAAGTTTTTCCGTAAGCTTTCCTATACGGTCAAAACCTCCGAGAATCACAAAAAGCGTCAGTGCTGCGGTGACCGCTCCCACAACATACTTTGGAATGCCGAATGATGAATAAAGAGAGAGTGAAATTGTATTTGACTGTGTCATGTTCCCGATTCCGAACGATGCAAGCATAGTGAAAACTGAAAACAAAACTGCAAGTAACTTACCGATTTTTGAACAAACCCGGCTTTTTGAAAACCCATCTCTGAGATAGTACATGGGACCGCCGATATTCTTTTTGTTTTCGCCTTCTGTCCTGTATAAGATACCGAGTGAATTTTCTGCATAGCTTGTCATCATTGAAAAAAATGAACAGAACCACATCCAGAAAACCGCCCCGGGACCTCCGGTTGAAATTGCTGCTGCAACGCCTGCAATGTTGCCGGTTCCGACTGTTGCCGCAAGGGAGGTTGCCATTGCCTGAAATTGGGAAAAGCCGTGATTCTCTTTGCTGTGAACAACATCTTTTTTACGAAAAATTGCAAACAGCGTATTAGAAAGCCAGAGCGAAAGCTTTGAAAACTGAAAGAACCGAAGCCGAACCGTGTAGTATACTCCGACAGCGATTATCATTATCAGAGTCGGTGTGCCCCATACTGCGGAATTGAGTTGACCGATAAAAGTTGAAAGTGCCTGCATCATATCACCTCAGAACAATAATATGACAATGGTTTGTCGTGATATGAACGCCGAGAGCTTTCCTCTTTTGTTGAAAAGCGGCAGCATATATGATATAATTCTCCCGTAATACTTTTTGAAGGGCGAATAATAATGAACACATGCTATGTTGTTGCCGCAGGCGAATGCGGAAAAATTGAACTTGTTCGGGATGAGACAGATTATATAATCTGTGCTGATGCCGGGTACCGGAAAGCACTTGAAAGTGACATAATACCCGACCTTGTTGTCGGTGACTTTGATTCACTTGGTGAAATTCCGCAGTTCGAAAATGTTGAGGTTCACCCGTCTGTAAAAGACGAAACGGATACTTTTTTTGCCCTTTGCCGAGGACTTGAGCGTGGATACAAAAGCTTTGTTGTTTTCGGTGGTCTCGGCGGAAGGCTTGACCACACATTTGCAAATCTGCAGCTGCTGAAGTATCTTTGCGAAAAAGGAGCGCAGTGTGTGCTGCGCTCAGAAAATGAAACGGTTACTGCCGTTATGAATTCATCAATATCTTTTCCGAAAGGGGAAAAAGGGATTGTTTCTGTGTTTTCACTTTCAGAAAGCGCTTCAGGTGTTACCGAGCGAGGCTTCAGATATGAGCTTGAAGACGCAGAACTATCATCATCATTTCCTCTCGGCGTGAGCAATGAGCTTACAGGAGAAGGTGCTTGTATTTCGGTAAAGGACGGTATACTGCTGATAATAAGAGAGCTGAATGTTCACACCGTCAAATAATTCAGACTTTTTCGCAGTATTCAAGGCTAACCCAACCGCTCGGTGTTTTTCCCCAGCCGTTTTTTGTTTCGGATACCGTAAAGACCGTTCCTTTGACATATCCGTTTGCCTTAACTCCCAAAAGCATCAATACCTGTTCTTGTGCATTTTTTGAAAGCTCGTTGAATTTAAGATACGGATACTCTGTTCCCGGACCCTTGCGAACATTGAGAACGGTTGCTTTTGTAACCTTGTAGGTTCCGGTAAGGCTTGTATTTTGATTTTTAGCTTTTCCGTCTTGATTGCTTTTCGGAAGTTCTTTGAAAACAAGCCCTTTTGAATCTTCAATACGGGTGAAGCTTTTGTCAATGAAAAAGAGCTTTTCCGGCTTTTCTGCTCCGTTGGTTGTTGAAAGCACCCATTTTCCGTTGGAGTTGAGCACCCAACCGTTGCCGGTTATTGTTCCTTTTCCTCCGCTCAAATGCAGGTGATTTCCGTTCGCACCGTCGCTTCCCTCACGGCAGATTCTTTCACCTCGGGCGAAATTTTGCCCGACTGACAGCCTTTCAAGATCGGAATCATCCGGATGCGTGATCTGAATTGTGAAGTAATCACGGGTTGAGTCGGCGAAATCAACCTTTTTGGTTGATTGTAGCCAGATTGTGTTTGTTCCGCCGTTACCTTTGCCATATATTCTTATTAGCTTCATTTCATCACATGGACAGTGGAACCATTCACGGCCGGCATCTGTGCATGCCTCGTCAATCGGATAGTCCTTAGGGCTGCCCGTTGTGTGCGGATAATGTGAGGTCGTGCCAAGATAGGTCTGTGTTATTCGCATAACCTTTGTCGGATAAGTGAGATAGTTTTTCATATGCTTTTTCTCCTTTCGTCCGCCTTCTGAAAACATTATATGCGAAACAGCGAAAGGCCGTGAAAAATGGGAGGTTGAAAGGGCAATATACCCTGACAACCTCCTTGTTTTATTCAATGTCAAGCAATCTGTCTGCTTCACTTTGCTCAATTTCTTCAACCGAGCGCAGCTTTTTTTGAATCTGGTCGTTCCTTGTCTGCGCATCGTCAAGAGTTTTTCCGGCTTCTTCAATCTTTTTTCGTGCTTTTTCAAGAACAGTTCCGAATTTTTCGTACTGCGTTTTTGCAGCTGAGAGTATTGTGCGGATTTCCTTTGCCTTTTCGTTAATGGCCATTGCTCTGAAGCCGACTGAAAGGGAATTGAGGAGTGCCGTTATGGTTGAAGGTCCGGCAATCATTACATGGAATTCATTCTGACACCTTTCAGCAATGCCGTTTTTGGAGCTTATAATCTCGCTATACAGTCCCTCAGTTGCAAGATACATTATTGCAAATGGTGTTGTCTGAGGTTCGTTGATGTATTTTTTTACATCCTTTGCCTGGGAAACAACTCTCATTTCAAGATTTTTTCGTGCCACTTCAACGCCCTGGGAATCTCCGCTGTCTGCCGCTGAGCAAAGACGGATATAATCCTCAACGGGAAATTTTGAATCGATCGGGAGGAATGTAAAGCTGCTTTTGTCATCGCTCGACGGAATCTTAACGGCAAATTCAACAATCTCCCTTCCTGTTCCCGGGGAAAAGTTCTTAACAAACATTGACGGAATCGTCTGTTCAAGCAGTCCTTCAAGCTGAACCTCTGCCCATGTTCCTCTTGCTTTGACATTTGTGAGGATTCTGTTGAGCGAGGTAACATTTTCTGTTACTCCGGTTGAAAGGATTTTCATTTCGCCGAGCGATTTGTAAACATTTTCAAGCTGTTCGCTCACCGTTTTGAAGGAAGAATCAAGGCGCTTCGTGAGTGTTTCGTTCAGCTTTTCATCAACAGTCAGCCGAATTTTTTCAAGCTTTTCGCTGTTCTCGTTCCGGATTTGAGTCAGGCTTTGAGCAATCGCAGCGGTCATTCTTTCGTTCAGCTCATAGTTGTCCTTTGTCATCTTTTCAAGCTTTTCGCTCATTGTTGAAAGGGCGCTGTTAACATCCTGCCTCTGCGCTGTCTGATACTGCGCATTTTCAATTCTGCTACGGCTGAATTCATTGCCGATTGAGGAGCCGATTTCCTTGAGTAGGGTCTGGCTTTTCTCGTTGTTTTTCTCCAACTCTGAAAGTAAGTCCGAATATTCTTTTTTATTGTTCCTTTTGGTGATTAAAATCAGGAGAATAACGCTTATAATTAATTGTACAATACCGATTACCAATAATGTTTTCTCATTCATTTCTGATACCTCCGACTCGGGCAA
>JAEDHZ010000115.1 GCA_016292705.1 Clostridiaceae bacterium | reverse complement strand
GCGAACCTTTCCGCCGAACGCCTCATGAATGGCGTGGTACATTTTCTTTTTGAGCTCCGGTGCAAATTTAATGAGAGCCTGCGAAACTCTGCCTATTGTGAAAACACGCTTCAATCCGCTCTGACCTGAAAGTTTTTTGAGGATACGGGTGTGCATTTTTTCAAGCATAAGCGGAACGGTGACAAAAACAGTCGGTTTAAAAGCGGAAAGCTCTTCGCTCATTTTTCGCAGTGATGTGCAGAAGCCCACCGTGCCGCCGATATACAGAATCGCAAGAAAAACTATTGTCTGATATGTGTGGTGGAGAGGGAGAACACAAAGCGTTGAATCAGTGCAGGAAAGCCCGATACGGTCAAGAACACCGCAAAGGTCGGAGATGAGATTGCTGTGGGAGAGCATGACGGCTTTTGCGTTGCCTGTTGTTCCTGAAGTAAAAATGAGAAAATTCATTGCGTCCTTGTCGAGCTGAACCGTGGTATAGTCCCTGACGCCGTCTTTCAAAAGTCTTTCGCCCTCTCGGAGCAGCTCACTGAACGAAAAGACTTTTTCATTGTCATATTCTGAAAAGCATATAATTCTGAACCCTCTGGGCAACCGTTTTTTTGCCTCAAGGAGCTTTTTGCAAACCTTTTCGTCGCAAAAGATACCCTTGCAGCCGGAAAAGGAAATTGCGTTCCAAAGCCCTTCGGCATCCATCTCACGGTCAAGCGGAACAATAGCTGAACCGCCACAGGATACGGCAAAATATGAAACGCACCACTCGTAGCAGTTCTTTGCGCAGACGGCAACATTCTTTTTTTCAAGCGAAAGCGTTCTGAAAAGCGCCGTGCCCAGATAATTGACATGGCGCAAAAGCTGTTTATATGAAACTGAAGAACCGTCCGGAAGAACGGCCGCAGTCCTGAGGCCATAGCGCAACGCATTGAAATAAAGCATGTCACGCAGGGTTTCAATGTTCTTTTTTTCCTCCAAACGGTTCACCTCCGATCGTTAATCTATAAAATGTCCGGATTTATTTTTTGTTGCTTTTTTCTTCTTTATCCGCTTTGAAAAGGAAGTTTTTCAAAAGCTCGGAGTTTTTGTCAAGATCCATGTATAAAACATCGCCGACACCGCTGACTGACTTGTTCGTCCAGGTTCCCGTTGCGGGAACACGGTGCTGGAGAACGTCATAGCGCAGATAGCTTGTCATTGCCCCGACAGCAAGGGAAACAAGTTCGTTTCTTGAAATGCTCGTCTGAATCATCGGGAGAACCTCGCCCATGATGTTGAGGAGTTTCACGGGGTTTGTCCTTGTAACTTTTTTGACGATGGCTGAAATAACCTTTCGCTGTCTTGCGGTGCGGTTAAAGTCGTCGTCAAGGTAACGGATACGGCAGTACCAGAGTGTATGCCAGCCGTTCCAATGGTTTGTTCCGGCTTTGGCTTTGATTTTGACAACATTGCGCAGATATCTGGCCTCTGCCTTTGTGACACCTTCAACCGTGAGTCCGCCCATGAGGTCAATGAATTTCACAAATGAGTCAAAATCAACAAGAATGTAGTCGTCAATTTTGACCTTGAAGTTGTATTCAAGCGTATCAATTGCAAGCTGAACGCCACCGAAGCTGAATGAGGCGTTGAGCTTGTTGTAATAGCCGTTTGAGGGAATACAGACATAGGAGTCACGAAGAAAGGAAGTGAGCTTCAGCTTTTTGTGCATTTTGTCAATGGAAAAAAGCATCATCGTGTCCGAACGCTGACCGCTGACATCCCCACGGGCATCGCTTCCTATGAAAAGGATATTGCGCACATCTGCGCTTGTTGCAAGCTTGTTTTCGCTGATATATTTATTCTCGTCAACAAGCTTTGTGTCGTATGAAATCTTTCCGAGCACGGAGTATCCGTATGCAAAAAGTCCGCCGAGCATAAGAACAAGGACTGCGAAGATAATTCCTGCAACCTTGCCTGCGGAAATGCTTTTCTTTTTGCTTTTGACGTTCTTCTTCCCGTTCCTCGGTGCGTTCGGCCCCATACCGTTCTTCTTTGCGGAAACGGGTTTTTCAACGCCGTGCGCCGGTTTGTTTGTGCGATTTGAAACGGGAGTGCCGGAGGGCATTCTGTTCCTTGGCGCATTTGAGTAAACCTCTGTGCCTTTGGGAATATATTCGGGTACTCTGCCGCCGCTTTTTGAACCGCTTTCACGCATTTCAACAGGACGGCCTTTCGGAGTTCTGCTTTTTATATCCGGCTTTTTGCTTTCCGGAATACGGACAACAAAATCCGGGTCTGACAAGTTTTCATCTCTGAGGCGAGAGGAAGAAGCTTTCATAGCCTCATTTGAAAACCTGTCTTTTGAATTGATTTTGTTTTTATTTCTGTTTTTGCGGTCGGAAAAATAAATATCATCCACCGTGTTTACACCCCTTAAAGTATAAAGTATCCTATATCAGCCGGATAAAAACAGCTTTAAATCATCTTGATATTTGCAGAGGAAATCTTTACTATATTCTACAATACCGTAAGAAAAATCGCAAGTTGTTTTTACGAAGTTAACAAAAGCGTCAGAAATAATTAAGAACCTGAAACCATTTTGCAAAATATGCAGTAAATAATTGGAAAAACCAACAAAAAGTGTCAGATGTTTTTGTAACAAGTTCTGAAATTTTAAAAGATACTTTAATATTTTTCCCGTCTGTTGTATAATTATATGAGCTGTTTTCCTGCGGTTGTGCGCCGGAAAAATATAAATGAAGAAAGACGGGGATATTGATAATGGCAAGAAATCATGAAGTAACCGAAAAGCATAATCTTTTAAACCGTGACGGAACGCTTGCGGAGCCAGGTTGGTCACGCAGCCTTATTCAGACTTATAACCGTGAGGATATCAAAGCACCGAAGTTCAGAATCAAGGAATGGGACTATTATCTTATCCTCAGCGATAAGCATGCCGTGGCCCTCACGCTTTCAGATGACGGCTATATCGGAATGCAGTCTGCGTCGTTGCTTGTTTTCGACGAAAAGAATCCGTGGGAAATAACAAATTCCGTTCTCAATTTCTTCCCCATGGGCAAGTATAAGCTTCCGAGAACTTCCGAAAAGGGAGATTTGCATTATCATGACAAAACTCTTGACATGGACTTTGTCAAAAACGGAAGAACACGGCATATCGTCGGCGAATACCGCAACTTCAAGGACGGAAAAACGCTCAAGGTTGATGTAACGCTCGATCAGCCTCCGATGGACACCATGGTTATTGCAACGCCGTGGAAGGAGAACAAAAAGGCTTTTTATTATAATCAGAAAATCAATTGTATGCGTGCGTCCGGATATGCCGAATTTGACGGCGTTCGTTATGAGTTTAATCCCGAAACCGATTTCGGCACCCTTGACTGGGGCCGCGGAGTATGGACCTATGACAACACATGGAACTGGGGCAGCGGAAACGCAGTTGTTAACGGAAAGCCGTTCGGCTTCAATATCGGCTACGGCTTCGGTGATACTACTGCTGCCTCGGAAAACATTCTTTTCTATGACGGCGTTGCGCATAAGCTTGACGATGTTGAGTTTCATATACCGGCTTCGGGCTATACCGATCCGTGGAAGTTCACCTCAAGCGACGGCCGCTTTGAAATGGACTTCAAGCCCGTTATTGACCGTAACGCAAAGATCAGCCTGAAAGTTATTGAAACGGATCAGCATCAGGTCTTCGGAAGACTCAGCGGAAAGGCTGTTCTTGATGACGGAACCGTTCTTGATATCAAGGATCTCATGTGCTTTGCCGAGCGTGTACGCATGAAATACTAATAATGTTAGGAGAGTTAAAATGAAGAAAACATTACTTATCGGAGCCGGTGCAATCGGCGGAACCCTTGCTGTACTTATGAAAGAGGCAGGATATGATATTTCCGTGCTTTGCTATAACGATGAGATCAAAAACCTTATTACCGAAAAGGGTTTCTATCTCCATGGGGCAAAGGGCGAGCATCATGTTCAACTCAACTGCTATGCTTCGTTCGAAGAATTCAAAGATGAAAAGTTTGATATCGTGATCATTGCAACAAAGTTTCAGGCTGTTGCCGGTCTTGCCGAAAAGGTTGTCGGCAATCTCAAGGAGGATTCACTCGTTGTCGGAATGCAGAACGGTATTCTCACGGACAAGCTTGCCGAAATAGTCGGCAAGAAGCGTGCAGTCGGAGTAATGATCGGCTTCGGTGCAACAAGAAACACCGATAACGACATCACTATGACCTCACTCGGCGAGATGTATATCGGAATGATTGACGGTTACCATCCGGGAAACCTCGACTACCTTTGCGAAATGTATAACACCGTGCTTCCCACAGAAATTTCGGACAATATTCTGCGTCAGCAGTATTCAAAGCTCATCATCAATTCCTGCATTAACGCAACGGCAGCCATTACCGGACTTACACTCGGAAAGATGGTTGATGATAAGCGTGCAAGAACTCTCTATCTTTCAATTGCAAGAGAAGCGATGAGAGTTGCGAAGAAAATGAACCTTGATGTTCCCAAATATGGAAAAATGCTCAACTATAAGCTTCTCATGCTTATGGACAACGCACCGTATAATGCAATCTGTCGATATATCGTCTGGCTTGTGTCCAAACTCAAGTACGCTTCGGTCAAACCTTCAACGCTCCAGTCGCTTGAAAAGGGTGAGATAACCGAAATTGAAATTTTCAACGGCTACATTGCAAAGCTTGGCATAGACTATGGAATTGAAACTCCCGTCAACACAAAGCTCACCGCAATGATTCATGAAATTGAGCGTGGCGAAAGGAAGATTACTCCCGATAACCTTGAGGAATTCAGAGGAATGCTGTTCTGAGCATTGAGCGCATAATTGCGCTTGTCTTTTGATTAAGGAACCACTGAATAAATCACAGCCACATAGATGTAAGGTTACGAGTAGGTCTATTCAGACAAAGAGGCTGCTATACAATAAAACAATAACAAAAAATCCGAACCCATTGCCGAATGGCATCAAGTTCGGATTTTTCTGTTTTGGTGGACCCGAAGAGATTCGAACTCTCGACCTCTCGGATGCGAACCGAACGCTCTCCCAACTGAGCTACGGGCCCACAAATCAATCTGCATATTTTATGTGCAAACCACAAAGTGGATTATACACCGCCCGGACAAAAAAATCAAGCGCAAAACCGAAAAAACCGCTGCTGAAAAACATCAAAACGGCCGCAAAATCCGGTACATTATATAATGACTCTTGCAGATTCCTCTCGTTCTTTTCTGAGGATTGCTCCGCTTTCAAGCGGTTCTTCGCAGGAAAAGGAGAACTTCATCATCGGGTGGTTTGTTGCTTCAATTGATTCGTTTTCGGCGTTTTTGAGATTTTTTGCAACGATCCTGAACGGTCTGCGGCTGCTTTCAAGAACTTCAAGTTCATCACCTTCAAAAAAGCGGTTCCGCTGTGTGCAGAATGCAACTCCGTCCTTCCATTTTTCAACAACCGCCATAACATCCCATTCCCGGTTATAGCCGCCTTTGAGAGCAATTGAAGCATCGTCCTGAGGATCGGCGAAGTAAAACCCGGTGCAGTAATCACGGTAGCTGATTTTGCGCATT